>JAQGHS010000653.1 GCA_028291605.1 Planctomycetaceae bacterium
GAACACAATCCGGCCGTCAAAGCGATGTGACAGCCAGCCACCGAGGATGCTGGCAATTGCGGCGCTCAACGAGACTCCAGCACCCGCCACACCCAGATACCAGGTTTCCGCATGCCTCTCGGCCAGACCACGCGATACGGCAAATATCACAATAAAGGCAGAGAAATCGGTTAGCAGGCAAACGCCATAGAGCAGCAGCCGGAAGCGGGAATTCATCGGATTGGTTGTTTCGTCGATGGAATACGGGTTGTCCGTCCTCAGCTAATCGTACTCCGACCGCCGGAAAACTGCATGTACTCGATGACTGCCCCTTCTTCTTCGACGAACACGACACGCAGACCCTCCAACGGGTCAAACGGCCCGAGCAGTACGTTCGCGCCGTGAATGGCTCGATCCAGATCTTCCACGATGTAGGCTGTGTGGCAACGCTCGCGGACTGGTCCCAGCACCGGTGAATCGGGTTCGAAACGCAGAAACTCGATGCGATACGGATGATGATCGGGACTCGTCACCCAGACCTTGCTGGCCTCGACATAGATTTCGTCCGGCTGCGGTTGGTCCGTGATCACCCCAGTGTGATGAAAGGTTCTCGGCATGTGGGATCTCACTGCAATTCGCGAGAGGCTCGATCACGTCACAGAAAGACGACCTGGTTGGTTGCCGCAGATTGTTCGGCGGCCAGGCAGGCGGCGACGGCAGCCCGGGATTCTTCGGGACGGATCACGTCAGGCTGACGCCCCTCGGTCACGCATCGCAGAAAGTAGGCCCACTCTTCTCGCAATGCCCCGCTGCGCACACCGTGGATCAGTGGCCAGTAGGTCGTGTCGGTGTAGTGACTTTGCTTGTTATCCACCACGAGATAGTTTGGTGTCGTGTCATGGATAGAGATCGAACCCGTCGTACCGACGATCTCCATACGCTCGTCGATCTGCATGGGGGAGCGTTCGGGCAGAGCCCAGTTGTTTTCATTGATGGCAATCGCACCGCTGTCGAAGCGGTACATCGTCATGCCGATATCCGGGTACTTCAGATCACGGACGCGGGTCGTCTGAGCATAGGCCGAGATGATTTTGGCGCCGGTATACCACAGCATGAGGTCCGTGTCGTGGACGCCGTCGCCAATGATGGGACCGATCTTGTCGAGCACGCTGGCGGTGATCCACGTGGGCAGATTGCGTCTCGCATAAATGGCGACGATCTTGCCGATCCGCCCCGCATCAATCTCTTGTTTCGCGGCAGCGTATCGCGGATTGAAGCGGCAGACGTGCCCCACCATCAGGCTGCCTTTTGAATGACGCGCCGCCGCGATAATGCGATCGCAGTCAGCCACCGTTGAGGCCATCGGTTTTTCGAGGAAGACGTGCTTGCCTGCCTCGAGTGCCGCAATGGTGGGGTCAACATGCTGATCCCACATCGTCACCACGCTGATGACATCGATGTCTGGATCGGCCAGCATCCCTCGGTAGTCGGTATACGCCTTTGGGACATTGAAGGCCGCGCTGACTTCGGCGAGTCGTTCGGGCGTCCGAGTGCACACGGCTGCCAGATTGGCTTCCGGCAGGCCGGCCAGCACTTCGCAATGTTTCTCACCGAACCAGCCGAGTCCGATCACCCCCACGTTTAGCTGCCGCATCGCCATGGCCTCCAGTCTTTTAGTTTTGGGGCTTGTGTCACAATTAGGTAGGATGACAGCACTTGGTTGGTGATTCAACTTCGTGACCATTGTGTCCTTCTGTTAAAAAAACAATTTGGAACAGAAGGACACAAAGGTCACGAAGAAATGCAATTGCCAGCAATAGATGGCGTGATGACGCTGAGATCGATAATAGCATCGCTCGCCGTGCTACGTCGCGTTGCTGCATCATCGCGAATTCCGGCGGATCAAACCTGTTCGAGCGCGTTGATCAGATCGATGATGGCCTTGCGTCCGTCGGCGAACAGCATCAGTGTGTTGTCGGCCGCGAACAGCGGGTTGTGGATGCCCGCGAAACCGGGGCTGAGGCTGCGTTTGATCACAACCACGGTACGTGCCTTATCGGCATCGATGATCGGCATGCCGGCGATCGGGCAGCGAGGATCGGTGCGGGCCAGAGTGTTGACGACGTCGTTGGCGCCGATGATCAGGGCGACATCCACCTGCCCCATAGTGGGGTTGATCTGGTCCATCTCTTTGAGCATCTCGTACGGGATGTCGGCCTCGGCGAGCAGGACGTTCATGTGGCCCGGCATGCGTCCGGCGACAGGATGAATGGCGAATTCGACTTGGATATTACGCTCGGTGAGCATGGTGGTCAGGTCGCGTACCGCGTGCTGGGCTTGAGCGACGGCCAGACCGTAACCAGGGACAATCACGACGCGTCGAGCCACATCCAGCAGCATCGCCACTTCGTCGTATGAGGTCGATTTTACCCGAGCATAGGCTTCGTCATTACTGACCGCCGGACCGCCACTCGCTGCCATCGTTCCAAACAGAACGTTGGTCCAAGAGCGGTTCATCGCCTTGCACATGATCTGGGTCAGGATGATTCCCGACGCACCCACCAGCGAACCCGAGATGATCAGCACGCTGTTCCCTAGGACGAATCCCGTCGCCGCTGCCGCCAGGCCTGAATACGAGTTGAACAACGCGATCACCACCGGCATGTCGGCCCCGCCAATGGAAATCACCAGCATGATACCCAGTGCAGACGCCAGGATGACCATCAGCCAATAGGTGAGGATCATGATGGCCAGACTTCCGGACGCTGAGGGGCCAGCCGCAACCGGGTACCACAACGCGAGTGAACCCAGTGCCAGTGCGGTATTCAGCGCTTGCTGACCCGTGAAGCGGAAGTCCTTGACGAACTTGTATTCCTCCAGCTTGGCAAATGCGACCAGGCTGCCTGTGAAGGTGATGGCGCCAATCCAACCCGAGGCCGCTGTGCCAATCAGGACATCCGGGCGCGGGAGTTTGTCGGCTCCCATAAAGAACGACGGATCGAACAACACGGCCCCTGCCACCAGTACCGACGCCGCGCCTCCCAAACCATTCAACAACGCGACAAGTTGCGGCATGCCAGTCATCTTGCACTTGACCGACATGATTGCGCCAATGACCGAGCCGACCACCAAACCTGCCACAATGTATCCATAGCCGACGATGTTTTGATCGAGCAGCGTCACAAGGACGGCAATCAGCATTCCGGCAGAACCGAGAAAATTACCCCTGACCGCGGTCCGCGGATGGGTCATTCCTTTCAGTCCGAAAATGAACAGGACGGACGCCGCGAGGTACGCCAAATCAATCAACGCGACACGCCACACGCTAGGCAGCAATACCGGCGGGGCGTCGGCCAACAGGGCTGAAGAGAAGATCCAGGGAGCAGTCACGGACGATGCCTCTAAATCTAAGAATCTCTAAAACAAAACGAAGAGTGTTTAGCCACGGAAGGACACGGATTAAACACGGATTTATTGCTCGGATACGGCAAGTGCCAGTCAGCTCTCTTGCCTTATCCGTGTTTAATCCGTGTCCTTCCGTGGCTCAATTCTTCTTTAGCTTGATCGACGTTCGACTTGTGACGTGATCTTTGCCAGGTGTTATTAGAGATTCTGAATTGAAGAAGTGTTGAAACCTCTTGGACCAGCCGAAAAATGCAGGAATTCTTCCGAATACTGCGACACCACGTGCGTTAATCTTTCCTGCGGAACATCTTTAACATGCGGTGCGTTACTAGAAACCCGCCGACCGCATTCACTGTGGCTAATACGACCGCGATGAACCCCATTATCGCGGCGAGCGAGCTGTGCTCAGACCCGGCCGCGACGAGTGCTCCCACCACCGTAATGCCCGAAATCGCGTTTGATCCCGACATCAACGGGGTATGCAGCGTGGGGGGAATCTTGTTGATGATCTCCACGCCGATGAATATCGCCAGCACGAACACGGTTAAACCGGCAATCAGTCCCATCAGCCTTCCCTCGCTTCCATTGGAGTGACCGGGGCCAGGCCCAGGAGATCGCGCACCCGCGGATTGACCACCGCTCCGTCGCGGGTCACCAGCGTATCGCGGATGATTTCGTCTTCGAGTTCAATCGTGATGGCACCCTGTTTGACCAGCAGCAACAAAAATGTCGTCACGTTTTTCGCCAGCATCTGGCTGGAGTGATAGGGCACGGTCGCCGGCAAGTTGACGACCCCCATGATGGTGACGCCGTTCTCCATGATCGTTTCGTTCGGCCGGGTCAACTCACAGTTGCCACCCCGTTCGGCCGCCAGATCGACGATCACGGAACCGGGAGTCATATTGCGGACCATCTCGGCCGTGATCAGCACGGGGGCTTTTTTTCCTGGGATGACGGCAGTCGAGATGACGATATCGCTATCCCCGACGCACTTCGCCATGACTTCCCGCTGCTTGCGATAGAAGTCTTCGCTCATTTGCTTGGCGTAGCCGCCCTTTTGCTCGGTATCGGTGGCTTCCAAAGGCAGTTCGACGAATTTGGCCCCCAAGCTTTCCACTTCTTGTTTCACGGCTGGACGCAGATCGTAGCCCGAAACGGATGCCCCCAGCCGACGGGCTGTGGCGATGGCCTGCAAACCGGCGACGCCCGCCCCGATGACCAGGACCTTGGCCGGAGTGACCGTCCCGGCGGCCGTCATCATCATGGGGAAAATACGCGGCAACGCGACTGCAGCCAGCAAGACGGCCTTGTAGCCCGAGATCGTGGACATCGAAGACAAGATATCCATACTTTGAGCCCGCGTGATACGCGGCAGCAATTCTAACGCGAAGGAGATCACCTTTTTCTCGGACAGATCGACCATCCACTGGGGATCGACCAACGGTTCGAGACTGCCGACCAGGACTTGCTCGTGGCGGAATAATGCCAGATCGGCTCGACCAGCATCGGGATTCGCCCCGGCCGCTCGCACTTGCACGATGATATTTGCCGCTTCGAACACAGCCGCGCGGCTATCAAGAACCTTGGCGCCCTGGGCAGTGTAGGCGGCGTCCGGGAAACCGGCAGCGGCACCCGCGGCGGTCTCGACAACGACCTGCAGGCCGGCCTTCAGCAGCGGCGGAATCGAAGCGGGGATCAATGAGACGCGGTGTTCTCCCGGGAAGGTCTCCCGAGGCACCCCGACGACGAGTGACTTGCTCTCCTCTGCCATGCTTGTCTGCGCCCCTGCCAGCCTGGAGTGTGTTGAGCCTGCGATCTCCGAGGGAGATCACGAGAAGTGTTATAGGAACCTCGTGGGCAATTCTCAAGGTTCGAGGGTCAATGCGTTCAATCTGAACGTATTTGTAACAAAGGGCTGTAGCAGAACTCGCCAAGAGTTCTGGGCGTATTGGTGGCGGTGCCCGAAGTCTAGGCGACTTCGGCTACGTGGCTTTCGCCGCGTGGAAGGACTTCGCGGCGTAGACCGGATGGGGAGCGGTTCCATTTGGCAGCCGTGTACGGTATTTTGACCGGTCATCTCGCACGGAACTTATCTGAAGGTTTTTCCTGCGTAGCCTTAGTGCATCCGCGCACGGTGCCTGACACAGGGCTGCGAAGTTCCGTAGAAAGTGTTGTCATCGACATGCTGCTGCTCGCTCAATCATCCGGTCTTCCGCTGCACACCCTGGACCTCGTCATTCTGGTGTCCAGCATTATCGCTGTGACCCTGTTCGGCATGTACGTCGGTCGTAAAGAGGAAGGGACCAGCGATTACTTTCTGGCGGGCAAGAGTGTCGCCTGGTGGGCGGTGGCCGGGTCGATTTTCGGGACGAACGTCAGCTCGCACCATATGGTCGGCATGATGGGGGCCGGGTTGAAAGAGGGGTTCGCTCAGGCCAATTTCGAATTCGGGGCTATCTGTGGCCTGCTGATGCTGTGCTATTTCTTCCTGCCGCTCTATCGCCGCATGGGGGTCTACACGCTCTCCGAATTCCTGGGCCGGCGCTACGACGACCGCAGCCGCATGTTGTACTCGCTGTCGAACATTGCGTTCCTGTTGATTCAGATGTGCGGCACCTTGATTTTGGGCGCGGTCACGGTCGAAACGCTGATGGCTGGTACCGATTTTCCGATCAGCTATGAAGCTGCTGTTTGGGGACTGTCCCTGGTGGCGGCGGCGTATACGGTCTTCGGTGGACTGAAGGCCGTCATCTACACCGATGTGATTCAGAGCGTGCTGTTGCTGATTGGCTCGGCGATTATCGCGGTGCTGGCGATCTGGCATCCGAACGTTGGCGGGATTTCCGGGCTGCTGGCGAAAGAACCGGCCAAGTTTCATGTCTTCTTCCCCGCCGATCACCCTCAGCTGCCGTGGACCGGCGTCCTGACCGGTTTGATGGTGCTGCACTTCTATTACTGGGGCACGAATCAGTTCATGGTGCAGCGCGCCCTGGGTGCCAAGACGGGCTGGGACGGACGCATGGGGATCATCGCGGCCGGCTTCTTCAAACTGCTGATCCCGTTCTTGTGCATCGTTCCCGGGATGGCCGCAGGCTACATCTTGACGATCGACAAGGAAACTCAAAGCGATACCACGTTCGCCGCGTTGACACGGACGCTGGTTCCTGCCGGTTATGGTCTGGTGGGATTGGTGATGGCCGGCCTGGTGGGAGGCATTCTCTCGACAATCGATTCGATGATGAATTCGACGGCGACGCTCTTCACGTTCGACATCTATCAGAAATATGTGCGGCCCAAGGCGTCTGAGCAGCGTCTCATCTGGGTGGGGCGAATCTCGATGGTCGTGCTGGTGGGCGTCGCTATCTGGATGTCGCTGCAATTCGGCGAGACCAAGGGAGGTATCTTCAACCTGATGGCGGACTACAACGCCTACCTGGTACCCGGGGTGCTGATTGCTTTTCTCGCCGGGATTTTTCAGCGGTTCCTCACTCCGACCGGAGCCGTGGCCTGTATCATTGCCGGCCCGATTTCTTCGGTGGTCCTGGAACAAGGAGCATCGAGAGTCTTCGATCACTCGTTGCAGGCCTTCCACCGAGCCGGCCTGGCCACGGTGGCGAGTTATGTGGTGTTGGTGCTGGTCAGCCTGGCCACCCAGTCAGAACGCAGCGCGGAGCGAGAACAGTATTTGTGGTGGACCTACCGCCACAACCCCTCGGACGAAAGTCTCATCGCCAGATCGTGGTGGCAAAACGACCGTAGTTGGGCCATCGTGCTCGTCGCCTGCACGCTGGCGCTCTGCTGGTATTTTGCCTGACGTACGAGGTACATGCTGCCGAAACGAAGTAAAAGTACCTACAGCGGCAGGTCCGGCAACCCACTTATCAAGTCGCGGACCGATCATCGAATCACTTGGATTTGCCTGGACGGTGAGTTTGTATTCTTGCCATTCAAGTTCGTAAACTGAAACTGCAGCGAGCGGTTTCCGGCGACCTTATCAGTTGACTTGAATCCAATACTCTGCATCAATATTTGCACCGAGTTTTGCGTCGCCGCGCTGTTTAAGAAGACCATCAGTGGCGCAGCCTTCTTGCCGCCGGTAAAAGCTCCGATGATGGTCGCACCGAAAAACACACTATTGCCTTTCACACTGATTCCATTCTGCTTCAAAATCGACAGCGTGTCCTTCGTTCCTTGACCTGACACTCTGAGTGCTGAACCACTAAACATTAACGTGGGAGAGTCGATATCCGAAATCGTCACCGTTTCGTCAATTGTCACGATTTTCTTGGTTGAGACTCGATACACCAGGGGTTGTGAAGTCAATGTGATGATTGCCGGGTCGTCGACCGACTGGACGGTAATCTGGAATGTCTGACTCGAGGAAACAATTCCGTCGCTCACGAAGACCGTAATCGTTGCGGAGCCGTATTGATTCGCGGCCGGTGTCACGATCAAACTTCGAGTGGCGCCAGTACCACTGAATACAATGTTGGCGCCCGGAATCAGCATGGTATCGGACGAAGTGGCACTCACCGACAAATTTCCAGCGGGAGTTTCTGGATCTCCAATTAGAAACTGCTGGCTGCCCGTCGCCGTGTCCTCCTGAATCGTGTGTGCTGTGAGCCCGATGATCGTCGGCGGCTCGTTCATATCGATGACGCTGATTGTGTATGGCTTCTCGAAACTCAACCCGCTCTGATCGGCGACGAGCACGCGGATGGTGTAACTGCTCTTAAGCTCGAAGTTAGTACTGGGGGCGATTCTCAACGTGTTGCCCGAAAGTACGAAGCTGGAATTGTCGGTGCTACCGGCGCCTGAAATCAAACTGAATGTGAAGGTATTGCCGAAGTCTGGATCACTGGCGGTGAGTGTTCCAATCACGGTATTAGTGGAATTGTTTTCCGAAACACTTGTGGACGTCAGGAAAATGTCGGTGGGTGGTTCGTTCTTATTGATCACATGGATGATGAACGATTTCTCAAATGCCAGTGTGCCCTGATCCGCGACGCGCAGCCTGATGGAATAAGACGGTTGAGTCTCAAAGTTCGCGCTGGGGATGATCATCAGGGAATTGCCAGCGATCGAGAAACTGCCGTTGTCATCATTGCCAGGCCCCGATACCAGGCTGAACGTGAACGTACTTCCTGGGTCTTGATCGGTCGCAGAAAGCGTCCCGATTAGGGCGTTGGCGAGATTGTTTTCAGGAATGTTTGTCGAACTTAATAAAAGATCGGTCGGTTGGTCATTGGTGTCAGTCACCGCAATTGTGAAGGGCTTCTCAAATGTCAATCCAGTATGATCCGTTGTACGGACGCGAATCGAATAAGTACTCTTCGCCTCGAAGTCAAAAGCCACAACCGGCCGTAATTCCCCATCAGAGATGGTAAACCAGTTGTTATTTGCACTCCCCGCGCCGGCGACCAGCGAGTAGGTGAAAGTGTCTCCGTTATCGGGATCGGTGCTGCTGAACGAGCCGACGATGTCACCGCTGCTCTGGTTCTCGGCGATCGACCGGGTTGACAGGCCGATGTCGGTAGGCGCCTCCGGGCTATTAAGGACTGAAATGGTAAACGCTTTTTCGGACATCAGCCCAAACTGGTCGGCGACGCGTAACCGAATGGCATAGCTGCTCTTCGCCTCGAAGTTTGCACTGGGGGCGATGGCCAGAGTATTTCCATTCACAAAAAAGCTGGAGTTGTCGGTACTGCCTGTGCCATCGACGAAACTAAATGTCAAGATGCTGCCCACGTCCGGGTCAGTTGCACTAAGTGTCCCGACCGTGGTGTCAACAGGGTTGTTTTCGACGATGCTCATCGATGACAATGAAGGCTCGCTGGGTGGCTCGTTCACATTGATGATCGAGATGGTAAACGCCTTTTCAAAGGTCAATCCGCCTTGATCGGTGACGGCCAAGCGGATGGCGTAGTTGCTTTTCGCTTCAGAATTTGTACTTGGAGTGATCGACAACGTATTGCCAGCAACAAAGAAGCTGGCATTGTCCGCACTGCCCGCACCACTCACCAGGCTGAAACTCAGAACGCTGTTCAAATCGGGGTCACTGGCGCCCAGCAGTCCGACGGTCGCATTCGCGGCGTTGTTCTCGGCGAGACTTGTTGCGGATAGTGAAAGATCGGTTGGGGGTTCATTGAGATCGATGATCGTAATGGAAAACGTTTTGTCGAATGTCTGCAGATCCTGATTGGTGACGCGCACCCGAATGGAGTAGCTGCTCTTCGCCTCAAAATTAGTACTGGGGATGATCGTCAGCTTATCGCCATCGATGAAGAAGCTGGAATTATCGTTGCTGCCAACCCCTGAAACGAGACTGAAGGCAAATGTACTGGAAGCATTCGGGTCGGAAGCGCTGAACGTGCCGACGATCGAATCGTAAATCTTGTTTTCTACCAGGCTAGTCGACGACAACGAGATGTCTGTCGGTGATTCAAGCCGGTTGACCACTTTGACGATCAGCGATTTCTCGAAGGCTAATCCGTTCTGATCGGCGACTCGTACGCGGATAGCATAGCTGTTTTTGGTCACGAAGTCCGTACTGGGAATGACCCTCAGGGTGTTACCAGATACAAAGAAGCTTCCGTTGTCGTCGCCGCCGATGCCAGGCACCAGGCCAAAGATAAAGGTATTGCCGATGTCCGGATCGTCGGTACTAAGAATCCCAACCGTGGCGCTGGGGGCATTGTGCTCAAGTATGGTCGGCGGTGAGAGTGTCAGGTCAGTTGGTGGTTCATTGACGTCGATGACATTAATCGTGTACGGCTTCTCAAACGCCGCTCCACCCTGATCGGCGACGCGCAACCGGATGTTGTATACACTTTTCGTCTCAAAGTTTGCAGACGAGGAAATCATCAGAGTATTGCCGGAGATATAGAAGTTACCGTTGTCGGCACTGCCGGCTCCCCCGACCAGGCTGAACGTAAATGAGTTACCCGCGTCTGGGTCGCTGGCCGTCAAACTTCCGACTGCGCCGTTCGCATTGTTGTTCTCCGTGATAGTCGTCGACAACAGCGTCAGGTTGGTCGGCGGATCGTTGAGGTCGATGACATTAATGGTTAATGCCTTCTCGACTGCCAGCCCTCCCTGATCCGTGGCACGGACTCGCATCTTATAGCTGCTCTGGGCCTCAAAGTCGGCGTTGGGAATCATCGTCAATGCGTTACCAGAGAGAAAGAAGCTGGCATTGTCGGAGCTGCCCGTGCCTCCCACGAGACTGTAGGTGAACGTATTTCCGAAGTCTGGATCGATCGCATTAATCAATCCCACGAAGACGTTCGTTCCGCCATTCTCAAAGACGCTCGTTGCAGGGAATGAGATGTCTGTCGGAGCCTGATTGACGCCGGTCACCGTGATCGTGAATGTCCGGACGAGAGAGTTGACGTCCAGCGACGAAGTGCCGCCACTATCCGTCAACTGGACGGTCACTGTGGCAGGACCCGTCGCATTTGAGACGGCCGTGTATGTCAAATTGCCCGTGGCTAGATTAATACTCGGTTGGACTGCAAACAGGCTGTTGTTATCGTTCGATATCGACAGGGACAATGTCTGATTCGATTCATTGGCTGGTCCTGCCGAAGGGTTGGTTAAAAAGCCGACTACCGTCTGTGGGCCCGCACCTCTGGCCACGGCGACACCTGATCCCGCCAGACTGAAGTTTGGAGCATCGTTAACGCTCTCGACTGAAATCGAAACGGTTCCGATGTTTGAGTCCAGGGTGCCGTCGTTGACCTGGAACGTGAAACTGTCGGGGCCGTTATAGTCATCATTAGGAACGTAGTAGTAGTCTCCGAGATGGATATCATAAATCTGTACAAAACCGTGGCTGGGCGCACGGATCACGTTGAAGAACGTCAACTGGCCGCCGGCATGATCATCGACAGTTGCCGGAAACTCGGCAAAGAAGAAAGAATCTTCAGTCAAGGTGCGCGCGTCGTCGAACACCACGGGCGCCGTGCTGACGGGCGCGGGCGTGATCGTCAGTTGTGATGACGCGGGCGAGAATCCGTTTGCGCTCGCGCTGATCGTGACGAGATGCGAACCATCGTTAATTTGATTATTGACGGCCGTGACGACGAACGTGGCGGATTGCTGGCCGCTGGGAATTGTGACCGTACCCGGGACTGTCGCCGCAGACGTATCTGAACTTTGCAGCGTGACGACAAGTGCCGCAGCCGTGCTGCCGGTGCGTTGAATTGTGGCGGTAGTTTGACCGCCAACTTCGGAAATCGAAATGGATGACAGAGACAGCGACAAGGAATTCAGAGCGACGTCATCATTCAGAATCGTGCCGGTGGCCGTGGCCCCCGTAATGACGGCGCCATTCGTGGCATTCGACAGAGTGACGGTGAAGCCTTCGTCCGATTCCACGGTGGTGTCACCCGCGACATCGATAGTGATTCCCTTGCTGGTCTCGTTGGCGGCGAAGGTGATCGTCCCAGTCCGGAACACGCCACCTGCGAAGTCGGGTGCGGTCGCGGCCACCCCGCTGCTTCCGCTCACCCCATAGCTCACGGACGTCGCGGTACTGGTGTCGCCACTGCGAGTTACCGTGAACGTGAACTGCGTGGTCCCCGAATTGCCTTCGGCGTTCACTGCGTTGGACGCTGCAATGGCCAGGTTGGCAACCAGGT
>JAQGHS010000675.1 GCA_028291605.1 Planctomycetaceae bacterium
AAAATCTTCACGATTGCGACAGGCTGCTGGACCGATGACTGCTGCGGACTTGCCTTGGTTGAGGCTTCAACACCGTGCCGCTGACCCTGCTCTTCCGAGATCTGCAACATTAAGTTCGACGGCTTAATGTCGCGATGGACCATCCCGTGTGAGTGCGCGTATTGCAACCCCACGGCAGCCTGCCGCACCACTTCGCATGCATCCGCGACCGACAGTGTCCCCAAACGCTTGACGATCTCAGCGAGATCCAGTCCTTGCACGTACTCCATTACCAGAAAGTGAGTTCCGTCGATTTCGCCCGCGTCGTGAGCCCCGATGATGTTGCTGTGCGTCAGCCGACCGACGGCAACCATCTCACGTTCAAACCTCGCCACCGCATCCTGATTCTTCATCCGGTCCGTCGGCAGAACCTTGATCGCCACGACCTTCTGCAGCTTGGTGTGCATGGCTTTGTAAACGGCGCCCATGCCCCCTTCGCCCAGCTTCTTCAAGAGTTGATACTGTCCCAGGCGACCTGGACCGATCGGCTCGGCCTGCTCTTGCCGAGCCTGCTGAATCGTGCCGACAGACGCATCGCGCCCCACGTTTTTGACCAGGTCGACTGCTCGCTCGCACGCCGATTCGGATTCGAAGGGAGACGGGGAAGTTGGCTTTCGCAACTGCTCCGTGAGCGTGTCGAGTTCCGCCATCACACCTTGCACCGTCGAATTGGCGGCAGGATGGCTGGAATCTGCCTTCAATTCCAGTTCGGCCAGTCGCACAGCCAGCAGTTCCTCTGCGGATGCAGAGGGAGAATCATCGGAATTGGAGTTGGCCATAGTGGATCTCAGGGGATGGTGTTGTTGTCGAGCGACATCCAAAACCCACGCAGAGGATTGAACGGCACTGCAGCTTTCTACCTGTGTCAATGCGAGCGCGTTATGGGAAAATGAATGACGCCTCAAGAATTCCCTACTGGCAGGACTTACTGATCCTGCAGTTCGGCACGCAACCTGACTAGAACACGGTACTTAGCTTGTCGTACCGCGTTGGCGGTCAGCCCGAGTTCCGTCGCCACGACCTCGCTGGATTCCCCCTCGATTGCCGTTCGCCAGAAGGCCCACCACGTGCGCGGTTCAAAGTCGGTCTGGACCAACTTCAGTGCTCGCTGTGCCAGCTCGATGGTTGTCTGCTGTGGTTCCGGCTCGTCCTGTCGATCGAGCCACTGGGCCGCCAGTTGGAGAAGTTGATTCGCCTCCGTTCCTCCTTGGGCGACTGGCCGATTCGCGCGTTGCCGATGGTATTGCCGCACCTCGTTGCGGGTGATCGTCCACAGCCAGCCCCGAAACGAATCCTTCTCTGACTGCAGCTGAAATTGACCGATTCCTTGCCAGACCGACTGGAAAACATCCTGAACGATGTCGGTGGCATCGTTCGGTTGCAATCCCGTACGCCGAGCCCAACGATAAACGAGCGGTCCGTAGAGGGTTGCCAAGCGTGACCAAGCCGAAGAATCATTGGCTCGAACGCGGGCAATCAAACTCAGTGAGGTAGTGACAGACATGGCAACCGTCAATTGTGATAAGACTTCCAGATCACGCGAACGTTAACGCGCCCGGATATTCTGTTCTGGAGCTGGCCGAATCGTCAGTTCCAACCCCGTTCAGGGATCATCTCGTTTCAGAAGCACTCCGGTGCACCCTTGTTTTTAGTTGCTTTCTCATCTTCGGATGCCAAGCCGGTTGAAGGTTTGTAGCGAATCACGCCCTGTAAAAACATTCTGCGCTCGTGTGATGAGACAAATTCGGAACTTCGTTACCGATATGACCAAGGGAATTGTTTTTCAGGACTCCGCACGCCCAGAGCTCTTTCAACTGAGCTCCCAGTTTGCGCGCGGCCTTCAACTGATGCTGTCGCTCCTTCGCCGTCACCGAGATCTGCGCTGGCAGCCGCGAACGCAGTATTTGGTTCACTTCTTAATGATAGGCAACTTACCGTGTCAGTTCCTCGCAAGTCGCCGAGAGGGGCGAGCAACGGATTCAAAAGGCAGCTCATGATGCTATGGTCGGGGTGTCAGGTCGGATTGAGGATTGCCAGGAAAGCAGAGTAGTTTTACCCCGCAGGAGCTCCGGCGAAAGGCTGGTAACTCCATTGGGGTCGCGACAATTCCCTACCGGTTGCGTTCGGGCGCCTCTCTGCGAGATTCTCGGAATTCAGTCCGGACAGCCGTAATCATCCAGACTGCCCGATTTGCCGTCGAAAAACAGTTCTTACGCTAACGACACTCTTTGTTCCGTTAACCACTGGCTCCCGAAATGGTGTGCCATAGGAAATAATTCTGAGTGGTTAACAGATTCCGTTGACAAAGAGTAGATTCGTTCGCATTCGAAGCGCTCTCTTTGATTTTTCAGATCGCATCAAAGAGTTTGCATGATTCGCAAAACAGCATTAAATGCAGGGTTCTGCGCGCGCTCTCTTTGGCGGGCAAAGAGAGATTCCGTAAGAGGGTTCGGTTCGGGGAGAGGCGGGATTGCCCGGTTAATCCAAAATCTTGTCGGTCCATGTATCCGTTTGTCAGATGCAGATCGTTCCATGATTCGGTCTGCACACGCACTCCAACTCCGCGATCGCCGCTCGGAAATCAGATCCTTCCCGCTGGTCACCGGCGGTCCGCACAGGATCTGCTCCTGAAGATCGGGCACCAGGCTGAGCAGATTCATGATTTGGGTTACCCGCGTCCGCGTGACGTGCCCCTGTCGCGCCAGGTCCGCGTAGTCGGCAGCCACGCCGTTTTGGATCAACGACTCGAACCGGTGGGCCAGGGCTAGCAATGGTGATCGAGAAGTTCGACAATGATCTTGTCAGTTGGGGCCACCATTCGTTTCTGACCCATTTGGCGATCAAACTGGCGTGCACCCGGACCGGTGTCCCCGCGGGTTCATCCGTGGACATTGGTTTCTACATCGGGTAACTTTACCTCGATGAACACAACCGTTTTCACGCAGCCTATCTCCGAGGAGTGGGAGCATATTGCGCATGTGGGGAACGAAACGTCGGTATTGTGATGGGCTCGCACGCCGCGATGTCTTACGGATCGGCGGCTTGGGCCTCGGGCTGAGCTTGGCCGATCTGCTGCGCCTTAAGGCCCAGGGCGCCGTCAATCCAGCCGGTCGGCCTAAGTCTGTCATCATGGTCTACCTGGGCGGCGGCCTGTCGCACATTGACACTTACGACATGAAACCGGCCGCACCGGCCGAGTTTCGCGGCGAGTTCAGGCCGATCCGCACCCAGGTTCCCGGCTTGGACGTTTGCGAGTTGCTCCCCTTGCAGGCCAAAATCGCTGACAAGTTTTCGGTGGTCCGCGGCGTCAAGGCGTATTCTCCGGAACATAGCTCGTTCGAACAGGTCACCGGGGCCGCCGAGGCGTGGAAACCGTTGCGGCCGGCCATCGGCAGCGTCGTCAGCCGGGTCCGTGGCGAGAGCGCCATGCCTCACTTCGTGAACCTGGCGGTGACGGCCGGCAATGTCACCATCCAACACGATCCGAGCTATCTGGGCGCGATCCACCGTCCGTTCGCGCCCTATGATCAGGCGATAATGAATCTCAGTCTGCGAGGCACTCCCGAGCGGCTCGCGGATCGGCAAAGACTGTTGCGTTCGCTCGACACCATTCGCCGCGAGCTGGATGCGCGTGGCGAGATGATCGCCATGGACGAATACCAAACCCAAGCCATGGACATGATTCGTTCGGGCGCCGTCCGCACCGCTTTCGATGTGAAGCTGGAGCCGGACCATATCCGGGCGCGGTATGCCCCAGCGCCCCAACTGCTGCTCGCGCGGCGCCTGGTCGAGTCGGGCGTGTCGATGGTGACGACCTTACTGACGCCGCCCTTGCCGCTGACCTGGGATACGCACACCGATAATTTCGGCACACTCCGCCGCGCGCTGCCGTTTTATGACAATGTGATGTACAACTTGCTGACCGATCTGTATGACCGCGGCCTGGATCAGGACGTGCTGGTCGTGGTCTGGGGCGAGTTTGGCCGATCGCCGCGGGTCAATCGCGAAGGTGGTCGCGACCATTGGGTGAACACTAATTGCGTGCTGTTCGCGGGTGGCGGGCTGCGAATGGGCCAGGTCGTCGGCAACAGCGGACCGCGGGGTGTCGGCGCTCAGCTGGCCTCGCAAATCGGCGGCATGGGCCAGGCACTCGGCGGCGAGCAGAATTTGTCAGGCGTGTACTCGCCGCAGACCATCGCGGCGATGATCTACCGTGTGCTGGGCATCGACCCGGCGATGACGCTGCCGGACCATGCCGGCCGGCCTGTGTCCCTGGTCGACGAGCGCAACATGATACCGGAATTGTTGTAGCTTCAGAGTGGCTCGCGATGCCGGCATTGGTGTTGGCTTGGACGGAGTCAATTCGTCTGTGTGCGAGGTACCCTCGTGGCGAATTGCGATTTGCTAACGAATTGCGATTTGCTAACAAATGACGACTTGTCGCCAACTTCATTTAGTCCTGCTCTTACAGGGGAAATAGAACATTGCTACGAAAAGGGTCCCTTCCGGGAAGAGTGCTGACGAATTCCCGTGGACCGCTCACCGCTGCTGATCTAACGGTGATGAGCCCCGTTGCTCGTTGAGTATTTTCGCAACTTCCTCCGCGAACAGGACGCGAACCTGCAACCCAGCGGTTAACAGGTCGTCCCCGGCAACTAGGGAGATCGGTGAAGTGTGACGATCACTCTCACTCAGAATTCCACCCGCAATCCAGGTCAAATTCTGAAATCCGTTCTATTACGCGTAATAGTTTCAATGGAAATTGCGCGAGCCGGAAATCCTGCACTATGACAACTTTGGTGGCCGCTGGGGGGATCAGTCGCACTTGGATTGGTTCCCGCAAGCTTATGCCGTCGAGAGGGACGAGTTGGAAGCCCGGAAACAGGGCTTTTCGGCCATCGAGCAGCCACTTTCCGATGGATCAATCAAAGTCACCGTCCACATTGGAGCCTGACCGTGCCCTGCATCGAAATTGTCGTTGATCCCGCGGGACAATCTCGCGTGCAAACCACCGGTTTCACGGGAGAGAGTTGTCGCGCTGCGAGTCGCTTCAAAGACCAGACAGTGTTCTATGACGCTTTACCATCAGCCGAGATCCCTACGGGCTCCGCCTTGGGGAGTCCTGCCACGTCAAAAATGCGGGTTGATTGTCGTGACTTTTCGTGATGATCAACTGGCAGCCATTCGCAGTAGCACGCCGCAGGTGCAGTTTGTCAGGGTCGACATCTCGTCGCCCGCCGCACGCGAAAATCTCGCCACCGCAGTCCCTGTCCCCCTCACAGCCCGGCAACTCGCCATTCCTCGACTGTGTGAATTACCCACCGAACTGCTGCGCGCTGCGCAAGCCGCATTCCGACGTCCCTGACACCGTGGATGGCAGTTCCGATCCTACTTCAAATTTCCAGTGTCCATCATTCCCAATTCCAAGATTGGCACGGGAAATGGGCACGCACGTCCTTACCGAAAGGTTGTTTGTACATCATGCGACAATATCACCTCGACTCCGCTGTGGCCCGGTTGGCAAGATCTGCTTGCGAGTTCGACGTTCTCGCCGAAGGGCTCATTACCTAACAACGTCGGGATAACAAGGCGGCTATTGAACTTTTTCTGTCCAGCATCCGCGACTTGGACTTCTCAAACTCCTCGGGCTTGTCGAGGTAGAAGCCAGTCCGCCATCGCTCTGGTCCCTGGAGCTGCCGGCCGACTGCCGCCTCGCACATTCTGGGGCCTGCTAGCGGCCGACCTCAATTGAGAACCTCCGCGTGGCGCTGCCCACCCGCTCCGTCGAGGTTGAGACCACCTCCTCTATGCCCCAGCCGAGTTTGCTGTCGTCCAGCTTTCGCGATTCTTGATCGATCGTCATGGTGACCGCCACATCAACTTTCCCGGCAGCGTCGGGCGTGCCGGAAAGCATGCCTGTGGCCGGATCGATCTTCAACCAGGCCGGTCCCTTTTCGATGGCGAACTTGGGCTTTTCGATGTCCCAGAAATTGGCCGTCTCTTTGCGCATCCGCAGGTCGCCCAGGGAGCGGTTGGCCTGAAGTTGGCAACGGTACTCCGCGCCGACTTTGGCTTGCGTCGCCGGCTTTCCATAAATCGTCGGCCGCGGGGCCTTGGCGTAGTCGGAAGGCCCGCTCCGCTTGCCCTGCGCGTCCACGGCCACCACGCGATAGTACGTCTGGTTGGCGTTGGGTGACTCGACGCCGTCACCCATCACCGCCAGTTCGGTGGACGTGGTCTCGGCGATGAAGTTCGGCGAGAATTCAGGCTTCAACTCCTTCGATGTCCCGACGTTAATTCTGTAGGGCGCGTCGCTCGCCGAAAAACCCTTCTCATCGCTGCCATACACGCGGTACTTCACCGGCTTCTGGCCGCCCGGGTTGGCCTTCCACTTCAGGGTGCCGATCGCCTTGTCCTTGTCGTAGTCGAGCGCAACCTCCCAGGGATAATTCGGCGCCTTGGGCGTGAAGCTGAAAGTCTTGCTCCACGGGCCCCAAACACCCTTCGCATCCTTGGCCCGCACGCGCCAGTAATACATCTTGCCGCCAGTCAGCAGGCCCGTGCTGGGCAAAGTATATTGCGGCTTGCCCTTGTCCCTAGTCCGCGAAATCAGTTTGTCGAAGTTCGTCGACAGCGGCCACCGCATATCTTGCCGGTTGGCGAGCATGAAGTGGTAGTCGGTGATCTTCTCGCCGTCGGGGTCCTTCGGCACGCTCCAGCCAAAAGCGAAGTCCGTACCCTCGGCCTGGCCGCCATCGGGCGGATAGACCGCCTCCGGGGCCTCCGGCGGCTTGCTGGTGGACCGCTCCACCCACTCGTGTGTGATCCGCACTTTCCGCTTGCCAGACGACTGGTCGGTATAGGTGAAACTGTTCTCTCCGACCGTCATCTCGGGCAGTGCGAGCAGGGCCATCTGCAGGTCGTTGATGACCGCCAATCGCTTCAATTTGGCTCCGGCGGGTAGCTCGCAACGCAGTTGGTACTGGTAATACGGATCACCTTCCAGCGGAAAGAACTTGTCGAAGTTGCTGCCCGCGATGTCCGTCCATTTTGTGCCGTCGGACGAAACGGCAAATCTCGCCCCGCCGGCTTCCGTTTCGAGATGCCCGCCGACGAAGGCGTAGGGACTGGTGATCTTCCACACGACCGTGCCCGTCTTGCCGTCTTCCGCCGCCAGCCCCTCGGGGCCGGAGGCGACGTTCTCCACCTGCATCGCGCCCTTCTTCCATACCTCGCCGCCGAAATCCGGCCGGTATTCCCACAGGCCGTTGCAGATGTTGTCCGGGTAGATGAATGCGTTGGGCGACATGTGCTTGGCCGGCTTCAAGTGCCCGAAACGCCAGACGAGCGCCTCGCCGGGGCGAAGCGTCATCTTCATGGTCGTGTCCTCCAGGCACGCCCGGCTTCCCTGGATCGGCTCTTCGCTCACGAACATCGCCGCGGCGGACTCGTCCCGCATGCGGCTGTCGTCTACCAAGATGCCCATCGTGTGTGTCCGCTTCACCAGGTCATGGTCGCGGGCTAATTGCCGGTCGCTCGCCAGCGTCTCGTTGTCCCGCAGCAGGTAGATCATCCCCAGGTCGCCATCCATCACGTGCCAGTCGCCGTCGTAAAAGACCTGCGCAATGGCGTGGCCCACCAGCCGGACCGGGGCCCCCTTCAGTCCCACCTGCTTCCATAGGCCCCCCATCATCATGGCGTCCTTCCCGCACGGGTTGAGGCCGTAGATGTTGAACACCTTCACCGGATCGCCGAGATCATTGCCGCCGGCCGAGGAGTGATACCGATGCTGGATCTGCTGGTACCAGAGGGCTCTGGCTTTCTCCCCGTCACTCATCCCGGGGGTGACCACCGAGGCCACGATCTCCTTGATGTTGCGGAAGTTGTTCCGCCCGTCGGAGAGCATTGGTATCTACACAACGCTAAGCTGAATTTATGTAGGGGATTGCAGTAGCCAATTCCTTGAGTCGGTTGAGATCTATATGTTCCAGCATTTCGAGCATCGACAACAAGACCCACAAGCCGGCCA
>JAQGHS010000684.1 GCA_028291605.1 Planctomycetaceae bacterium
CTATGCCCTGTGGGCTCTCGACAACGGCGGCCGCGCGCCTGACGAAACGACGGCCGCGGTCACCGAGTTTCTCCTGCAGTTTCAGAAGGATCAGGAACATTGGCAGCCGCAATCGCGCCGGCCACCCAGTGAGCAAAGCCTGTTCACATCGAGCTTCGTCGCCCTGCGTGCGCTGAAAACGTTCGGCACAACGGAGCAAAAGGAGCGGATCGACGCCCGCACGGCGCGCGTCACCAAATGGCTGCTGGAAACCCGTCCCGAGGATACCGAAGACCGCGTCTTCCGGTTGCGGGCACTGCATCTCGTGGGGGCTCCGGAAGCCGATCGGCAGTCCGCGAATGAGGACTTACTTAAGGCGCAACGTGAAGACGGCGGGTGGGCACAGCTCCCCGACTTGTCGAGCGATGCCTATGCCACCGGTTCCGTGCTGGTCGCTTTGCAGCAGGCCGGGGGAGTGGCCGTCGACTCGGCGGCCTACCGAAAAGGTCTGAACTATTTGATCTCCAACCAAAAGCCGGATGGATCTTGGCATGTCGTGTCGCGAAGCAAGCCGTTTCAGACCCATTTCGAATCGGGCTACCCGCACGGCAAGGACCAGTTTATCTCGATGGCCGCTGCTGGCTGGGCAACCACCGCCCTGGCTCTGTCGCTGCCAGTTGAGAAATAAGCGCGTTGAGAACGGGTCTCCCGGCCCGTCTGTCCAGCCTTTTCGTAGACGCACGGCATTGAGTTAAGACAGATGGAACGGCCCTGCACACCTAGTGATTCGCACTAATGGACGACAGACGGACCGGAAGAAGCGTTCCATCGCCACCCGAAAATTACCAGATTCCAGAAATCAAGTTGTTCCGGCGCCGCATATCGAAGATAATTCTGTGCGGCCCGAGAATTGCAACTTTAGACGCCGCCTCGCTGAGATACCGGGCGGCGGTCTGGGGCAAGGTCCAAATCGGATTCAGCACTGCGAATGCTGACTGATGAAATTGGATGGGAATTGTCCGGTGAACTCGAGATGAAAAGGATTACAGAATTGAGCAAGCCTCACTACAAGACCGAAGCGGCCAGTCGTCCCGAATCCACAAAGTCGACGACCAAGACCAAAGTCGCCGCAGTCGCCACGCCTCCTGTGCAAAAGATTGAAGAAACTTCCATCGAAGAGACCTGCACCGAAACTTCGATTTGCCCCGACGAATTGCGGACGCGGGCCTTCCTGAAATGGGAAGCGGCGGGCAAGCCAGAGGGAGATGGTATCGTCTTCTGGCTGGCAGCCGAGCAAGAACTGCAAGGATCGAACTGAGCGGAAAGAGCTTTTCCTTCATGACATCGCAAACGCAGCCGCGATCGACCGCGGGGGCCCACGCGCCACCCTCGCCGGTTCGACGTTCCCTGAGTCTCGAACGTCTGTTTGTCGAAAAACTCTATCAGCAGATCGGCCGCCCGGCGATCCAGATCGTCTTGTGGGATGGTACGGTCATTGGCGACCACGCAGCGCCAATCGGCCGAGCGGTCATTCACCAGCCGCGAGTCCTGAGAAGGCTGCTGGTGAGCCCCATCCTCAGTTTTGGTGAAGCCTTCGCCGCCAATGAACTGACGATCGAAGGGGACCTGATCCAGACTCTGGTCGAGATGAACCGTGGACTAACACGTGCCACGACACCCCAGTTCTGGCCGACTTTCTTCAGTCGGAACGTACCGCGGAATACCTTTGCGGCGTCGAAACGGCGCGTCTATCACCACTATGATATCGGCAACGATTTCTACAAGTTGTGGTTAGACAAACAACTGGTTTACACGTGTGCTTACTACGCCGATCAACATGCCACCCTGGAGGCAGCCCAAACGGCGAAGCTGGACTATGTGTGTACCAAATTGCGTCTGAAACCGGGCGACAAAGTCATCGAAGCGGGTTGCGGGTGGGGCGCTCTCGCCCTGCATATGGCTCGGCATTATGGCGTTTCCGTGCGAGCCTTTAACCTGTCGCGCGAACAAGTCGCCTACGCGCGGAACCGGGCGCAGGAAGAAGGGCTCAGCGATCAGGTCGAGTTCATCGAAGACGATTATCGCAACATCACTGGGCAGAGCGACGCGTTCGTCTCGGTGGGGATGCTCGAACACGTGGGACCCGATAGCTATCGCACCCTGGGCGAAGTGATCGGCCGCGTACTCACCCCGGAAGGCCGCGGCCTGATCCACAGCATCGGCCGCAATATCGCCAAACCGCTTGATCCGTGGACCGTGAAATACATCTTTCCCGGTGCCTACGCCCCCAGCCTGCGCGAAATGATGGACATCTTCGAAGACGGAGGATTTTCGGTGCTCGATGTCGAAAATCTGAGGCTACATTACGCTCGCACCTGTTCCGATTGGCTCGCTCTCTATGAAACGGCCACTGATCAGGTACGGGCTATGTTCGACGACAATTTCGTCCGGATGTGGCGACTCTATCTGGCTTCATCGTCAGCCACATTCTTGAGTGGCGATCTGCAACTCTTCCAGGTTGTATTTGCCCGGTCGGCGAACAACAGCCTGCCGATCACCCGCGCAGACTGGTACTTGTGAATCTGTAGCCTGACTCTCTGAGTCGGGTCGTTTTCGTAGGCGAGCGTTGGGCGTAAGCCCAATGGTTTTTAGCGAGTCACAAGCGTAAAAACAGCCGCCGCCTCAACCCGGAACCAGCTGAGCCTGGACGATCATTTCGGTAAGTATTCTTAAGACCGCTACAGACCCAGGTCTTCCCACGGACCGGTGATGGCCACCGTGAATCCGGGAGACTGCAAATTCGCAAACAGCCAGCGCCCATCCGGGCTGAAGGTGGCTCCGCACCATTCATCCTTGCGGTAGTCCCCCGCTTTGAATGATTTGTAGTCGCCGGGTTTCAACACGACATTGTTCGCCGCCAGCTCGAACAACTGGCCCGCAGAGGTCAGCCCCTGCAGCTTCTGGGGTTCACGATTTCCGTCCTCGCAGAGCACAATGCCTCCGCGAGGACTAACGCACACATTGTCCGGTGCATCCAGGATATCCGCACTGGGAGATTCAAAGATTAACTTGATGGCATCGCGGGCGGGATCATACAGGAAGATCTGCCCGGCCTTCACGTTGCCTCCACTGGTGGACACAACATAGATCGACTTGTTGCCGTACCAGCAACCTTCCAGCCGCGCGAACGTCGTCCCCTGCTGAGCTTTTCCTTGTAAGAACACGCCTTGAGAGTCTTGCTTGCCCGGCGAGTGAGCTCGTGTGGGATCTTCAATGTCCACCCATGTCACCGGCAACCAGCGATCGGCCGGCACGTCTTTACGCAGTTCGGGGAAGTCGCTCACTTTCATCATCTGCAACTTGCCACCCATGGCGAGTTGCCCCAGTTGCTTGGGGATAAAGCGATAGAACCCCGCGTTGGTACGGTCTTCTGTTTCATAAACATAGCCGCTGACCGGATCGATCGCGACTGCTTCGTGAACGAAACGGCCCATCGCCTTCAGGGGTTGCGGAGTACTCGCTTCTGTCCGCGGGACTTCAAAAATGTAGCCGTGATCTTGAGTGAAGTTGTAGGTTTTAGTCTTGTCTTTTTCGTCCTTGTCGCCGGGCCCGTAGACCGTTTCCTCACAGCTTAACCACGTTCCCCAAGGGGTGACTCCGCCGGCACAGTTACGAGCCGTCCCGACCAGGCTGCTCCACGCTTTCACCCATTTTCCAGCCTTGGTATCGAACGTCAGATTCGTGCACCCGCCGCTGGCCTTCGCGTCATAGGGGTTTCCCTGGGGGCGAAACGCGCCTGTGTCGCTATCTTGTTCGTGATTCCGCACCAGGGTCACGATCCCGTCCGTTTCGTGAATTACGCCGATGCCGTCGTGCGCCCCCGGAGTGGGGACTCCGTCGGACATCAAGTCACCTTTCCAACCATAGGAGAGATACCGGAAGCCAGCGGGCAACTTCAGCAATTCCAGCCCCGTGGTTTCGTCCGCCACCGGCTGCAGCGGTCCCACCGTCCGACGCTCGGCAGCGACCGCAGCGCGTTGCAGCAGTGAGTCGAAGCTCAGGGCGACCGACCATGATCCGACAGCCGCCGAGGCTTGCAGAAAGCTGCGGCGCGAGACATCACCGTGATCCGAAAGAAATGGGCTGTTCGCCATGGACTTGACTCCATCGAGTGGTTGCGACCTGAAAAGTGATTGGTAAGTGGCGCTTAATTAAACAGACCGATTGCGAAGTTCCGATCAAGGCAATATGAAGGTGACATTCAGTCTTTTGAACTCCGTGCCTGCCGAATACAAGCTCGAAGCGCAAGCGAGTGCATTTTCCTGGCACGAAAAAGGCGGAATGCACTCGCTTACGCTTCGAGCTTGTATTTCAGGAAGTGTCCACCTTGGGAACGATTATTGCGGATTGGGAACTGACGCCTCGTTATGACTTCCCTCAGCTGTCGTGCAGAATTGCCCATTCTGACGGATCAGGATGGGATTAACGTGAATTTCAATCAACCACGTTGGCTTTCTGGCGATCAGGCCGCAGGCATTTCACCCTTCAAGGCAACCATTCCCCACCAAGATTGACGTTGAGATGCTCTCGGCAATCGTCGGTACTCGCTTTGCTGAGTTCTTCAACCACATAGAATTCCATTAGGGATCTGCAAACCCTGCGGGCAACGTCGTGAGCGACTTTGTAGCCGCATTCGCCAGAATGCGGGCGATTGCCGGACGCGTTCCCGCATTCTGGCGAATGCGGCTACGTGGGTTACGCGTGTCGAATGTGTCTGGAACAACTCGTAAGAGGATCGGCATCATGCAAGACAACGAACAACAGCAAGCAATTCGGGACGCCGCTTATCGGACATGGGTGGAAGCCGGCTGCCCCGCGGGAAATGATTGGTTTTTCTGGTTCAAATCCGAGCAGGAATATCTCCAGTACCAACGGGACAGCCAATCGGACGTCGAAGACATCGTTCAAGAGGCGTCTGAAGAATCCTTCCCGGCCAGCGATTCTCCGGCGTGGAGTAAAACCAGCGTCTGAGCTACAACTCATTGATTAATGGCCACACGCTGCTTGACACACATTACCGGGGGTGACTGATTTGACTGTAGAAACAGTTCTCATTACTGGCGCCTCGGGCGGGATCGGTGAGGGGCTCGCGCGACGTTTTGCCGCCGACGGAGCTCGTTTGGTGCTGGTCGCGCGCCGCGGAGAACGGCTGCAACAACTGGCCACAGAATTACAGACACGGCATGACATCGAACATGTCGTGATTGCACTCGATCTGAGCACTCCTGAGGCGGCGCGAATACTCTATCAAGATTTGGAACTGCACGGCCTCACGATCGATATCCTGGTGAATAACGCCGGCTTCGGCCGTAACGATGACTTTACTGCGATCCCCATGGCCGAACATGTGGAAATGATGCAACTGAATATGGTGACGCTGGTGCAGCTGACGCACCTGATCTTGCCGCAGATGATCGCGCGACGTCGCGGTACCATCGTGAATGTCGGATCCACCGCCTCCTTTCAACCCGGTCCTTATTCGACGGTCTATTTTGCCACGAAGGCGTTTGTGCTGTCATTCTCGGAAGGGCTGTCGCAGGAGGTTCGAGAACATGGAGTCACTGTGACGTGCCTCTGCCCCGGCCCGACTCGAACCGACTTTGGAGCCCGGTCACGGATGGATCAAAACTGGAATTTCATTCACGGCAGCATGTCCACAGATGCCGTCTGCGACGTGGCCTATCGCGGTTTGCGCCGGCGCAAGCGAATCATCGTCCCCGGCATCTTGAATTGGATTCTGGCATTTAGTGTCCGTTTCACTCCGCGATTCTTGATTCTCCAATTGATGCAACAATGGCAACGCCCCCGGAAGGCTCCCTGACCCGAGGCGTTTCGACAGCGTATCAGCGCGGATGAAAACCCCTTTCGACTGGCCAGTTCCATGACAAATAGCAATCGAATCCCCCTCCACTACACAGATCAAGTGGAAGTCATTCCCGCCGATGAAGGCGAAGACATCCGCCAGGTCGTTCAAGCGGTCACCACGATCCTGGAGCGTAGTCACGCCAAGAGCGGTCGTTATCAATCCGATGTGCACGTGAAGACGGTCGGCTGTGCCGTGGGTGAGTTCCGTGTGCTGCCAAATCTCCCCGCCGAACTGGCCCAGGGACTCTTTCGCACGGACCGCAGCTATCCCACGGTTGTCCATTTTTCGAACTCCGCCAGTCAGGAACAAGCGGACTGGCTGCCCGACGGTCGCGGACTGTCGATCAAGCTGTTGGGGGTCGATGGCAACCGGCTGCCCGGCGATGAAAATGCCGGGCGGACACAAGACTTTGTGATGATCAATCACCCGGTGTTCTTTGCACGCAATGCCAAAGACATGCTGCGACTGGAACAAGTCCTGGTCGCTGCTAATGACAATCCTCTGGCCGCACTGCAAGGTGTTCTGACCGGGGGGAACTGGAATCCGCTCCATTGGCACTGGAACGAAGCGATCACAGCCGCGCGGATTGCCGGACATCTTCCGGCACATCCGGCCAGCCAGACCTACTACAGCATGGCCCCTATCCAGTATGCCCAAAATGTGGCCAAGTACCGCGTGCGGCCGGCGGGTGAACAGCCCGGTTCCTGGCTGGATCTCGTCAGTAAACTGGGCAGTGACGCGAATGGACTGCATCTGATGCTGGAAGAGACTCTTCAGTCTCAACAGATCCTATTTGAATTCCAGGTCCAACTGCGAACTTCCGATGAGACCATGCCGATCGAAGATGCCACCGTTGAATGGCCCGAAAGCGAATCGCCCTTCAGAACGGTGGCCTTGCTGATGCTTCCGCGACAAGAGATCGGGGCGCTGCAACGCACCAGCGCCTGCCAGCAGCTGTCGTTCAACATCTGGCACACCCTTGCCGACCATCGCCCGTTGGGAGGAATCAACCGCCTGCGACGGGAAGTCTATCGAGTTTCGTCCACCTGGCGACATCGCGCAGCCGGGGTCGAATGTCGCGAACCTGAGAGCATTAATGAGTTGCTTTGAAGCGCACCGCGAGTAAGGCGAGCCCGGTGGCGTAAGCCCCGGGATTATTCTCCATGGGATAGGCCTCCTGCCTGTCATTTGTCACCTCAAGTGACAAACTCGAAGTCCATTCATCCTACGATCGCCATTTTGATTGCCACAGATTCTTGATTCATCGCTTTGTCGCTGCGCGATTGACAGGCAGGATGCCTATCCTACGACGAAGAATCCGGGGGCTTACGCCACACGGCTCACCTGGTTTTCTGATTTATCGCGATTACGAATAACTCGTTCACTACGTTAAATGCAACAAACCACCGGTGCTGTCACCAATCTGCGTCAGGTCCACTTCCATCCGATTCAACATCGACACCCACAAATTATTGAGCGGCGTCTCGTTCGTATAACGGATATGCCGACCCGTCTTCAGAGTGCCACAGCCACCGCCTGCGACCAGGATTGGCAGGTTGTCGTGGTTATGAGCATTCCCGTCCGAGTTACCGCTCCCATAGGCGACCATCGCGTGGTCCAGCAATGAACCGTCCCCTTCCGGAGTGGATTTCAATTTCTCCAACAGATAGGCCAGTTGCTTCGTGTGGAACAAATTGATCTGGCGGATCTTGGCCTTCTTCGCATCGTCTCCACCGTGATGCGACAGATCGTGATGGCCTTCCGGAACATCGATAAACGGATACGGTTTGTTACTGCCTTCATTGGCCAGCACGAAACTGACCACGCGGGTCACATCCGCCTGGAAGGCCAGCACCACCAGATCGCACATCAGTCGAATATGTTCGTCGTACGCCGCCGGAATACCGGCCGGGGCGGCATAGTCCGGCGCTTTGATCGGCGGCAATTTTTCCGCCCGTTCGATTCGCAGTTCGATATCACGGATCGCCGAGAAGTACTCATCCAGCTTGCGAACATCATTTCGTCCCAGCCGGCCCGTCAGATCCTTCGAATCTTGACTGACGAAATCGAGAATGCTCTTGCGCCGCGCATCGCGTTTCGCCCGGTTGGCATCAGGTGCCGATGCAAACAGACGCTCAAACACGAGCTTCGGATTGACTTCCTTGGGTAACGGCTGAGTGGCCGACCGCCACGACATCGTCGACGAGTAGACGCAGCTATACCCCGAATCACAATTGCCGGCCATCGCTCCTTGTTCGCAACCGATCTCCAACGACGCCAGTCGTGTCTTTTCACCGATGCGCGAAGCCGCAATCTGATCGACGGAAACCCCCACGCGAATGTCGGTGCCGTCGGTCTTCCGCGGCTGAGCACCCGTCAGGAAAGCCGCCAACGCCCGCGCATGGTCACCGCCACCATCCCCATGCGGCCGAGCTTTGTCCGCAGTCAGCCCGCTCAACACAAGCAGCTTATCTTTGACCGAGGCGAGCGGTTGCAGGATCGCCGGCAGTTCGAAGTCGGCGCCCTCAGTCTTGGGCGTCCAATCGTCCATGTTCTTGCCGTTCGGCACGTAGATGAACGCCATGCGATTCGGCACCGTCTTACCCGGCGCAGCAGGCTCATCCGACCACGCGGTGACCGGTCCCATCGCCTCGAGCCACGGCAACGACACTGCGACACCGCCCATGCTCCGCAAAACCGTGCGACGCGATAGTTTGTTCGAAGGGTTCATCAGCCCTGCTCCTTTGTAGCCCGACTCTCTGAGTCGGATGTGTTTCTTAGTCTCAATATTACGAAGAGCTTTTAGCCACGGATTGACACAGATTGAACACGGATCGGGTCATCGTATTTGGAGGTCAGATTGCATTGCCGAGTCCAACATACATCGCAGACGTTGGAGTGTGTTGAAGCTTGGATACTTCTTGTCTTAATCCGTGTTTAATCTGTGTCCATCCGTGGCTAAAAACTCTTTCTGAACTTGTTCGCTGCCGACCTGCGTTTCTATTCCGCCACATCACTTCCACGCCGCAATCGGAACGGTTCACTCTGCACAATTTCCGTCATCAATACCGAAAACTTATACTCACCAGCCGCCAGTGCCGCGACGATCTTGTCGACGGTTGGGCGGTCGTAATATTCCAACCCACGACCCAATGCATAGATCAACATTTTTTCCGCCAGACAGCGAGCAAATAATTCCTTCTTCCCGCGAATCAACGTCTTCAAATCTTCCGGACCCTTAATCTTCGTACCATCCGCAAACTCGCCGGACGGGTCGATATCGAAGGTACCGTCTTTGAGACGAAACTCACCGACGCCGTTGTAGTTTTCAAGAGCGAATCCGATTGGGTCCATCTTAGCGTGGCAGTTCGCACAGGCCGGATTCTTGCGATGACTCTCCATTCTCTCACGCAATGAAGCGCCGGCCGTGGCCTGTTTATCCTCAGCCAGTTCCGGGACATTGGGAGGTGGCGGCGGGGGCGGTGCTCCCAGAATCTGTTCGAGAACCCAGCGACCGCGTTTCACGGGCGATGTACGAGTCGGATTGGAAGTCACCGTCAACACGCTGGCCTGAGTCAGCAGCCCACCGCGTGCTCGCCCTTGCAGCGACACCCGTTTGAAATCTTCGCCTCGAATCGCTTCGCCACCGGGCTTCTCAACCTTCTGCCCTTTCAGGTTTCCGTTCGTATCGTCAATCCCATACAGACGCGCGAGCGGCTCGTTCAAAAACGTATAGTCCGCGTCAACAAGGTCGAGGATACTGCGATCCTCACGCATGACTGACGCGAAAAAAAGGACACTCTCCTGCAACATGGCTCCCCGCAGCGCTTCATTGAACTGCGGGAACAATGTTGTGTCGGGCGAGGTCGACTTCAAGCGTTTGATCTGCAGCCACTGGAGCGCGAAGTTATCGACGAGCGCGGTCGATTTGGGATCGGCCAGCATGCGCTTCACTTGGGCAGACAAATTCGCCGTGAGCTCTTTCTTGCCGGCCAGATCCAGCAATTCATCATCCGGCATCGTGCTCCAGAGGAAATACGACAAGCGAGACGCCAACTGAAATTCATCCAACGGCTGCGTGTCAGGACTCTGCGGGCGGTCGTCGAGCTCTACGCGAAACAAGAACTTCGGCGAACACAACGTGGCCTGCATGGCCTGCTGAATTCCCGCCTCCCACTTCTCTCCACCAGCCTGAACCGTCTCCACAAGTTTAATGAGTCGCGCGAGTTCCTCAGGAGTGGCCGGGCGACGATAGGCACGGCGCAAAAATCGCGTCAGGACCTCGACGGTTTGTTCGGCAGGTGTCTTTCCCGGCGTGCATGCCAGAAGCTTCACATGCGAGGCCGGCCGCGTTTCCAGGGGCCCCTCACTCCAGATGTGCTCGATAAACAACTGAGCCGGCTCTTCACCCGCAGGCGGTTTCACCAGCGCCAGACCGGCTCGTTGTATGGCACCCAAATGGTTATAGGGAAACTCAATCTGCTGAGTCGCCTTGGCTTCACGAGCCGTGATTTCAAACACCTGCACGATCTTGATCGGCTTCATGGCGGCGACATTCGCCCCCATCAATTGCTCGATCTCCGCATCACTCGACGGCTCAGTCACACCGGCGCCAGAGAGGAAGAACGCAACCTTGACCGGGGAAGTCCCTTTCGTCTCCGCGTATAAGTTCGCCCGGACGATCAAGTCGGCGTCGGCCGAGAATTTGAGGTAGTCACCGCCAGCAGTGAAAGGTCCAGAGTGCACGGCCTCAGTGGAGGTCGGATTGAGTTGACGAAAGCGTCCCTGCGAAGTCTGGGCATTGTTGGGCTGCAGAAAGCGA
>JAQGHS010000695.1 GCA_028291605.1 Planctomycetaceae bacterium
ACCTGGTGTCGCGAAAACGAAAATACGCGATTAGGGTTTGATTAAATCAACTAGCCCTCACGGGACGGGGCTCACCTGCCTAATTTCTTCTACACATCAATTTAGCCTATTCCGGCTGATAAGGATGACCGCATGCCCACCCGCACCATTGCCTTAATCGCCCACGATCAGAAGAAGCCCGCATTACTCGAATTCGTCGGCCGGCACTTGGAGCAATTCCGCTCTTTTGCCCTGGTCGCCACAGGCAGCACGGGCGCGTTAATCGAAGCCACCTGGGGGCTCAACGTCGAGCGTGTCGCTCACGGACCGGAAGGGGGCGACTTGATCATCGGCGGGCGTGTCGCGATGGGGCAGATCTATGCCGTGTTCTTCTTTCGCGACCCATTGACCGCGCAACCACACGAGCCCGATGTGTCCGCGTTACTGCGAGTCTGCGACGTTCACAATATCCCACTGGCGACAAATATCGGAACCGCGGAAGGCCTGCTGAGTTCCCTGTCGGGTCTGTGTTGACCATAATGATCCGACTGGACCATTAGTTATAGATAGGCCTTCTTGCCAAAAAGGAACCGCCATGCTCGGCCGAATCATCGGGATGTTGGGCTGCAGTTTATTTCTGTCGTCAGCCGTAATGGCCGCAGACGAACCCAAGGTCGACTTGGGGACGGTCACTGAAAAGCACGTGATGATCCCGATGCGGGATGGCGTCAAGCTGTCGGCCTACATGTTCTTCCCGAAGGGGGATGGTCCGTGGCCGGTCGTCTACGAACAACGCTATGCTCCGTCACGCGACGTCGCTACCCGACAAGCGATGGGCCGCCTGGCTGAAGGGGGCTTTGTCGTCTGCATCGAAAACTTCCGTGGTTCACAACTCTCTGAGGGCAAATGGCGCGGTTATCGCGCCCTCGGTTGGGGTGAGTTACAAGACGGCTATGACACAGTCGAATGGCTCGCCAAGCAGCCATGGTCGACGGGAAAGATCGGGACCTTCGGCAGCTCTCAAGCCGGGTTCGCCCAGAATTTCCTCGCCGTCACGCAACCGCCTCACTTGACCTGCCAATACATGATCGACACCGGCTTGAGCCTCTATCACGAAGGTTACCGCATTGGTGGCACGACTCGTCCCGAACGTTTCAAGGGGATGGCCGGGGTCTGCCGCGAGAAGGGCGACAACCTTGACCTTATGAAGGAATGGTTTGCGCATCCCACTTTCGATGACTATTGGAAGCAGGAAGACTGCTCGTTGCATTTCGACAAGATGAACGTCCCCTGCTTCACCATCGGTAGCTGGTACGACTTCATGTGTATCGGCTGCGTCGACAGCTACGTCGGCCGCCGCAACCATGGCGGGCCGAACTCACGCCAAACACAGCAATTGGTTCTCGGCCCCTGGTTGCACGGCCGCTACAAGGACATCAACAAAGTCGCCGAGATGACCTATCCGGAGAACGCCAAATATCCGCATGAAGCTCACATGAAAAGGTGGTTCGACCATTACCTGAGGGGCGTCGACAACGGGGCCGAGAAAGATCCCGCCGTCCGCTATTACGTGATGGGAGCCATTGGAGAAGACCAAGCCCCCGGCAACGAATGGCGAACCGCCGGCAACTGGCCCATCGCTGCCCAAGCCACGTCATACTATTTACAACCCGAAGGCAAGCTGACACTGACCGTACCAACCGCCGACAGTTCGGAAACCAAGTTCCTCGCCGATCCGCTGCACCCGAACACAATCCCCGCGGGCGGTTTCCCGGGTGCCAAAGACGCACGAGGTTTCGAACAGCAAGCGGAAGTCCGGACCTTCACCACTGATGTTCTGACCGAACCGGTCGAATGGACGGGTAAGATTCAGACCGAATTGTTCGTCACATCCTCGGCAAAGGATACGGACTTCATCGTCCGAGTCAGTGACGTTTATCCCGACGGCCGCTCAATTCTGATCATGGACTACATCCGCCGAGCCCGTTATCGCGAAGGCTACGAGCGTGAAGTTTTCATGGAAGCCGACAAGATCTATAAGGTGGCCTTCGACATCGGTTGGTTCAGCCAGAACTTCAATAAAGGCCATCGAATTCGCGTCACGGTGGCCAGCACCGGAGCCCCCTTCTTCGAACCGAACCCCAACACGGGCGAACCATTGACGATCGACTTCCCCGCGAATTCCGTGGTTGCAAAGAACTCAGTGAAGCATGAAAAGAAATATGCTTCACGGGTGATTGCACCGTTGATCACGGCGAAGCCGTAAACAGCATAGACGTCAATTGAGAGTGATACAGGCGGATGCTCCAAACGGATGCTGTAGGACGGGCACTCCTGCCCGTCTCTGCGGTTGAACTGCCAATGCAGACGGGCAAGAGTGCCCGTCCTACGCAGCAGTATCGGCCCGCCTGAGTCGTCAGAGCGACCACCAAGATGCCCGATCCGCCATTTCCAAAAGCCCGCTCACCACTCGCCGTCTCCACGAATGTGCGGCATGCCAGCGAGCCCTACGCTGAACTGCGTTGTCGTACGAACTATTCGTTCCTAGAGGGCGCCTCACATCCCGACGAACTCGTCGTACGCGCTGCCGAACTGGGCCTGAGTGCCTTGGCAATTACCGACCGGAATAGCCTGGCCGGGGTCGTGCGAGCCCATGTCGCCGCCAAACAGGTTGGCCTGAAGTTACTGATCGGGACGGAGGTCATCCCTCAAGAACACTCCACTGCGGTATTGTTGACGACGGACCGAGCCGCTTATGGGCGGCTGTGCCAACTGCTCACCCGAGGACGCCAACAAGCTCCCAAAGGGGAGTGTGCTCTCACGTTCACAGACATTGCAAACCACGCCGCCGGAGTTCTGGCTTGTGTCGTACTGGATCCTGCTGCGAGTGATCGACAGATCACCGAGCTGCCGAAGTGGCGTGAGGTCTTCGGTGACCGCTGTTACGCGCTGGCCGAATTGCATCGTGGCCCGCGTGACGAGGCGCTCTTAAAACAATTTCAGCGACAGGCCCGGCAAGCTGGCCTGCCGCTGGTCGCCGCCAATGGCGTCTATTATCACGTGCCGGAACGCCGTCAGTTGCACGATGTCGTTACCGCCATCCGACACGGCTGCACCGTGGCTGAACTCGGCGCGCGTCGCTTCCCCAATGGTGAACGTCATCTGAAGAGCGCCGCTGAGATGCAGGATCTCTTTGCCGAGTATCCTGAGGCCGTCTTACGGACCATTGAGATCGCTGATCGCTGCTCATTCTCGTTGGATGAACTCAAGTATGAGTATCCGGACGAGATCTATTCGACAACGGAAACCCCCATTGATTACCTGGCACGCCTGACGTGGGAAGGTGCCGACAATCGCTATCCGAATGGAGTTCCCGCAAAGATTCAGGAGACCATCCATAAGGAACTGCAACTCATAAGCGAACTCAACTATGCGGCCTACTTTTTGACAGTTTACGATCTCGTGAAATTTGCTCGTGGCAAGAATATCTTATGCCAGGGACGAGGCTCCGCCGCGAACTCCGCTGTGTGCTATTGCCTGGAAGTGACTTCCGTCGATCCCGCTATCCATCAGCTCCTGTTCGAGCGATTTATCAGCAAGGAACGCGCCGAGGCTCCTGACATTGACATTGATTTCGAACACGAACGCCGCGAAGAGGTCATCCAATACATCTACCAGAAATACGGCCGTGACCGAGCAGGAATGACGGCCGAGGTCATTACGTATCGCTCGCGATCTGCGGTGCGTGACGTCGGCAAAGCCCTGGGGCTGTCGCTCGATCGTGTCGATGCTTTGGCGAAAAGCCTCGATCATTCTCGAGAATCGGTGCAAATCGCCCAGCGATTTCAGGAAGCCGGTTTTGATTCTACTTCACCGATTGCAACTCACTTGATCAAGCTCGTGCGAGAAATCTTGGGGTTTCCCAGGCATCTCTCACAACACGTCGGCGGCATGGTCATCACGCAGGGACCGCTCTGCGAGTTGGTCCCCATCGAAAATGCATCGATGCCCGGGAGAACCGTCGTCGAGTGGGATAAGGATGATCTCGATGCCCTGGGAATTCTCAAGGTGGATTGTCTGGCATTGGGAATGCTGACTGCCATTCGCAAATGCTTTGAGATGGTGAAGAACCATGCGCACCGCGATCTGACCCTCGCCAACATACCGCCCGATGACGCTGCGGTTTATGGCATGATGTGCAAGGCCGACACGATCGGTGTCTTTCAAATTGAGAGTCGGGCTCAAATGAGTATGCTGCCCCGACTGAAGCCCAACAAGTTTTATGACCTTGTGATCGAGGTCGCCATCGTGCGCCCCGGTCCCATTCAGGGAGACATGGTACATCCCTATCTGCGTCGTCGTGCCGGCGACGAGGCTGTGACCTATCCGAGTCCGGAAGTTGAGTCTGTACTCAGCCGCACGATGGGCGTGCCGATCTTTCAAGAGCAAGCCATGAAACTGGTCATCGTGGCCGCAGGTTTCACTGCCGGAGAGGCCGATCAATTTCGACGAGCAATGGGCGCCTGGCGCAAGACCGGAGAGATTGAAAAATTCCACCTCAAACTCACGCAGGGCATGCAGAGGAAGGGTTACACCCCTGAATTCTCCGAGCAACTTTTCAACCAGATTCGCGGATTTGGCGAATACGGATTTCCGGAGTCACACGCCGCCAGCTTCGCGTTATTAGTCTACGTGTCAGCGTGGCTCAAGCATTACTATCCGGCGGCCTTCACTGCCTCTCTCGTCAATAGTCAACCGATGGGATTCTACGCACCCTCACAACTGATCAGCGACGCTCGTCGCCACGGAGTCGACGTCCACCCGGTGGATATCAATGCCAGCGATTGGGATTGCACTCTGGAGGAAACAAAACAAAACGGCGTGGTGTCGTGGGCCATTCGACTGGGATGGCGGATGCTCAGAGGAATCAGCCAGTCGACTGCAGAGTCTCTTGTGACGTGCCGCAGATCAAAACGATTTACGTCCTACGACGAATTCGTTCAACGCACGCAGTTCAGTCCCACGATACTGGCCCTGTTGTCGGACGCCGATGCATTTCGCTCGCTGCACGAGTCGCGTCGTACCGCCTTCTGGAAGTCCTTGCCAGCTCAAGATTCGACCGAACTCTTCGAAGACGAGGTTAATCCTGAGCCCCTAGCTCCCTTGCCGGTGATGACCAGTCAGCAACAAGTGATCGCCGACTATCGCTCGACCGGGCTCTCCTTGCGGCAACATCCGATGAGCTTCATTCGTGGTGAATTGGCCCAGCGACGAGTCATTCGTTCCGATGAATTGTTGCGCGTCGACCCCGATCGGCGCTACCGTGTGGCTGGATTGGTACTGCTGCGGCAACGTCCCGGTACCGCCAAGGGGATCACATTCATGACGATCGAGGACGAAGCGGGAACGGCCAATCTCATCGTCCGCACCGATGTCTGGGAACGCTTCCATCAAATCGCCCGACAGGCGACCGCGTTAATCGTGCATGGAATCCTGCAACGCAAAGATGGTATCGCTCACGTCCTGGTGGATCAGATGGAGGATCTCTCTCAACTGCTGGCAGAAGTCGGAAATAAATCCCGCGACTTTCGCTGATTCGTGGGATGGGGACCTGATTTAGCGCCCGCGATTCAACAGGCTGCGTTGATTGAGATAATCCACAAACACTTCGCTCATATCGCGGCGAGTATCCACCAGCACTCGCTCAATCTGATTGTGCTGGCACATCTGTTCGAAGCGATCATTAAACTTCTTGACCGCCTCCAGATAGGCCCGTTGCAGATCTTCGGGTTGAGCGAGAAACTCGTCCGGAACCTCAAGGCCGAGAAACTTGATCATGCCATCGAACTCAAACGCGAGTTCGTCGTGGTGCATGACCTGGAATAAGACGACTTCGTGCTTGTTGTAGCACATCCGTTGCAGGGCGATTTCCAGCGCATCGAGATCGGTAAAGAAATCGCTGAAAATGACCACAATTTCGCGGCGACGCATCCGGCCAGTCAACTCCGTCAGGCACTCGGGCATCCGCGTCTTCTGCTTCGGTTGGAGTTCGTTCAGATGCTCGGTCATGCGCACGATCTGCGACATCGAATTTCCCGGGGTGATAAACCCGCGGACATCTTCGTCGAAGGTCGAGAAACTGACCTTATCGCTTTGCAGCACAACCGCGTAACCCAAAGTCGTTGCCATCTGGGCCGCATACTGCATCTTCTGTTCGGCATCGTCCCCGTAACGCATCGAAGCGCTGACATCAAGAATCAGATGACAGACGAAATTCGTCTCCATCTCATATTGCTTGATGAACAGCTTCTCTCGCGTGAAATAGAGTCGCCAGTCAATGTGCTTCGGATCATCACCCCAGACATACTCGCGGTGTCCAGCAAATTCCACTGCAAAACCATGCAGCGGAGACTTGTGAGCACCCGCCAGATTGCCCATTACCAGGCCGCGCGGTTCAAAGTGTCGATGCGCAACCCGGCTCAGAACTTCTGGGTTGATGTATTTCGAAAGCACATTGGCCATGTCAGTTCACGATCCGTTATTTCACGACGGCGTTGCATTGTGAGTAGTCCAGGTTCTTAATGCTGGACTACCCAATTTTATCCAGAGTATGCCGACTACTAAGCAGCCGGTTTTTCGTACTTCTTATCTGCCGGAATCGCTTCCATCAGCATCTGAATCAGTTGTTCGCTGCCAACGTTCGACGCCTGAGCCGCGAAGTTGCTCGCGACACGATGTCGCAATGCGGGCTTGGCGACAGCCTGTACGTCGCCAATCGTGGCATGATACCGACCATAAAGAATCGCCCGGGCCTTGGCGCAAGTCACGAGGGTCAACAGACCACGAGGACCGGCACCCCAGCTCACCCAGCGATTGACGAAGTCGGGAGCTTCCTTGGTGTGCGGACGAGTCGCCCGAACCAGAGCCCAGGCATATCCCAGAACCTGATCGCTGACAGGCACCGTTGCCACCAGTTTTTGGATTTCGATAATCTCGGCACCCGACATCACCGGTGTGATGGGTGATTGCTGGGCTGTCGTGACCCGGCGAGCAATATCCCATTCTTCCGCGCCGCTCGGATAGTCGACCTTGATGTACAACAGGAAGCGGTCGAGCTGAGCTTCGGGCAGAGGATAGGTACCTTCCTGCTCGAGCGGGTTCTGAGTCGCCAGCACGAAGAACGGGGCGGGCAGCTTATGGACATTGCCGCCCGCGCTGATCTGTCGTTCCTGCATCGACTCCAGCATGGCGGCCTGAGTCTTCGGCGGGGTCCGGTTGATTTCATCTGCCAGAACCATGTTGGCAAACAAAGGACCCGCCAGGAACTTGTATTCACGAGCCCGAGTCTCCAGGTTTTCCTGGATGACTTCGGTGCCCGTCACGTCGCTGGGCATCAAGTCAGGCGTAAACTGAATTCGCTTGAAGCTGAGGTCCAGGGCCTGAGCCAGCGAACTGATCAACAGCGTCTTAGCCAGACCGGGAACACCTTCCAACAAGGCATGTCCCTTGGCGAAGACGGCCACCAGCACTTGCTCGATGACGTCGTTCTGTCCCACGATGACCTTCGAAAGTTCATCGCGGATTCGGTTGTAGGCCTGCTCACAGCGTTGCACGGCGGCGACGTCAGCGGGAGATAATGTGCTGCTCATGTAAGTGGAATCCTCAAGATCTTAACGGGTTGATTGTGTCGTTGACGTTGTGCCGGCCGTGGCCTTTTTTAATAAGTATCAGGTGATCGGTGATCCGGGCGGCTTACGCCACCCGGATCGCCATCAGTATCTGACTAATCAATGCTCTCAAAGTAGCGTTTCAATCGTTCTTCATAACCCTTCGGAGCCCGGCGCTGGCTCTTGGCTCGAATGGCTTTCCGCAAATCGGGCGGCAGCTTGGCGAACCAAGGCTCTTCGCGATGCTTACGAGCCTCGGCGGTCGAGTCTTCCTTCGAGTTACCGGTCTTGCTGTCTTCATCTGGTTTGCGATCAACGGGCGAATCGTCCAGGGCACCATCCTTAACCTTTTCGTTGTCATCGGTGCGGCCCTTCTCGGAAGTCTTCCCGCCTTCGGTGCCTTTGGCTTCCTTCGGCTTCTCGGATGACTTGGATTTCTCCTTGCCCTTACCTTTGCCTTCTTTTTCGGAAGGCTCACCCTGAGCTTCTTGTCCTTCTTCAGCACCCGGTTCGCCAGGCTTTGAACCTTCGCCCGGCATCGGCTCGCCATTGGCTTGCCCTTCCGGCGTGGGTTCGTTGGCGAGAGCCGCCTGCATTTCCTTCAGCGCTTCTTTACCGGCGATTTGTTGAGCAGTCGCTTCCGGAGCATTCGGGACCAGGCCGGTTCCCAACTTCTGGCTGGGCGAACCAGGTTGACTTGGTTCACCGGCTTCTCCTTGAGGTTCTCCATTCGCGGGCTCGCCACCCTTCGGCTCCCCATTGGCAGGTTCTCCACCTTTGGGCTCGCCGCCCTTGGGTTCACCCGCATTCGGTTCGCCGGGTTGAGCTTCGCCTTGTGCCGGTTCGCCGTTAGCGGGCTCACCATTTGCCGGTTCGCCGGCGGGCTTGGCTTCCGTTCCTTCGGGCAGCGGAACCACGGGCATCTCGCCAGCGTTCAGATTCGATGCCAATTCCAGAGCTTCACGCAACGGCGGATTGACGACTTCGGATTGTCCCGAGATCTCGTCGGCACCCTCGCAGGTCGCTCGTTGTGCTTCCGCGAATTCTTGCGTGGCCTTGGCCAGTGCCTTCGCGGCCTGCTTTTGCTGAGGCGTCGGCGGCTGTGCAGGCTGAGGTTGACCAGCGGGTTGACCTTCGCCCATAGGTTCGCCAGCTTCGGCCGCGTCCGCTGCTGCTTCCAGGGCTTCACGCTGCGTGGCAATCTGGTCTGCCGCTGCCTGCTGATCTTTGGCGAGTTCACCCAAGGTTTGGGCAATCGCCTGATCCTTGCGAATTTGTTGTTCACGAGCCGCGAGGGCTGCTGCGGCTTGTTCCAGAGCCCGCTCCACACCTTGTTGAGCTTTGGCGGTATCCTCGGCTTTGGCTTCTCCTGCTTCTGCGGCACCTTCTTCAGCCGTCTTCTCGGCGTCTTGCACGGCCCCAGTGGCACCCGCGTCAACCATGGCGGTCTGATCGGCCAAGCCATCGGCTTGCTTGCCTTCCTCGCCAAACTTTTCAGCCTGTTGTTTGCCTAACTCTTCCTGAGCTTTTTCGACCTGGGCCTTGGCCTGAGCGAGTGCCTCAGCAGCCTTCGCTTGAGCGGCCTGAGCCGGTTCGGCCTGTCCCTTATCGAGTTGTTGTTCGGCTTGAGCCGCCTGCTCGGCCGCTTGAGCCAATTGCTCACCGGCTTGCGGAGCCGCTTCGGCCGCCAACTGCTGGGCTTCCTTAATTTCCGCGGCCACCTTTTCTTGAGCCGCAGCGTCCGGCTTTCCAGCCGGTGCTTCTTGAGCAGCCTTGGCTTCCGCTTGGGCCGCTTGCTGAGCTTCTTCCAACGCCGCCTTCGCTTCTGCCCGAGCCGCATCCGCCTTGGCATCGTTGCCATTCAACGTTTCTTTGGCGGCCTCTTGCGCAGCCGCTTCGGCCTTTTCCAAAGCATTCTTCAACGCATCCGGTTGATTGGCCTTGGCCTGAGGGCGATCAGCGGCAGCTTCGGCCAGCTTCTTGGCGTCATCAGCCACAGCCTGCTGTTGGGCAGCAGCATCAAGGGGGGTGTTCGATTTGCCTTCTTCAAATGCTTCTTGAGCAGCATCGGCCGCAGCTTGCTGATCGAGTGCTTCACCAATTTGATCGGCGAGAGCCAAGGCCTCAGCCGCTTCCGGACGTCCGGCGGCTTTCTGCTGGTCTTGCTGAGCCTGATCGATCTTCGCTTCGGCCGCTTCCAGTTGAGCCATCTTGGCGGCATTGGACTCGGGCAGCTTGGCCTGGGCGTCTTCCACAGCGGCACGCGCCTGGCGGACGTCTTTCAATTGTTCTTCGGTAATCTGAGCCAGTTGCTTCGAGGCTTGTTGAATTTCATCGCGGATCTGCGCGGCAGCCTTGGTCAGTTGAGCCGCAGCGTTCTCCGCACCTTCCGCCGCTTCTTTGGCTTCCGGCTTCGATGCTTCACCGGGTTCCGCAGCAGCCTGTTCCAGTTGCTGAGCGACACCGGCTTCTGCCTGCTGAGCTTGTTCCAAGGTCTTCGCGGCAGCCGGTGCCAAGTCCTTGACGGCCTCAGCGATCTTCTCAGTGACTTGTTTTACGTCGGCCTGTTCGGACTTCAAATCTTCCGCTGCGGCCTTGTCCAAGCCTTTGTCTTTCGCGGCATCTTGAGCTTGATCAGCAACGTTTCGCTCCGCGGCAGCCGTACGTTCGATAGCTTCGGCAGCACGAGCCAGCTCGCCAATCTTGACGGCCAGTTGTTCGCGCTTTGCATCAGCCAGTGCGGCTTCGATTTCAGCAGCGGCTCGCTCAAGAGCCTCTTCTGCATTCTCAACAGCTTGCTGATTCTTTTGAGGAGTCGGTTCCGCAGTGGCGAGCTCCGTCGCTGCGTCTTTCGCGGCCGCTTCGGCTTCAGCCAGGCGTGACTCAACAGCGTTCGGCAATTCGGCCTTCGCGGCTTCGGCAACCTTGGCGGCAGCCGCCTCTTCAGCAGCCTTGGCGGCGGCCGGTTCCTGAGCAGCCTTCTGCGTGGCCTGAGCCTGTTGCTCCATGGCCTGCTTCACGGCTTCTTTTGCTTTTTCCAGTTCTTTGACTTCTTGTGCCAATTGGGCGGCACTTTGATCATGCTGATCCTGGCCGTTCGCCTGTTGCAGTTGTTGTTCTAGTTGCGCCAGATTCCCGAGCACCTTGCTCTGATCCTCTTTGGCTTCCGCCAGCTTGCCTTCGAACAACTCCGAGCGGGCTTCTTGAGCAGCCGCCTTGGCTTGTTCGAGCAACGGTTGAATTTGCGGGTGATCTTCGGCCACTTGTTGCAAGGCCTGAGCCAGCTTACCCAAGTCCGCCTGCACCTTGGCCTGCTGATCGATCAACGGCTTGTCGGCTGCCGTCTGATTCTTCTGTTCGGCCTGCTGAGTCTGCTGTTGAACCTGTTCCTGCTGTTTGGTAATGGCTTGAATCATCGCGACCGCCGCTTGCCGATCAGCATTGATCAAGCCCTGAGCTTCTTCGATCTTTTCGAGGACCATTCGCAGGCCCTTGAGAATGGCTTCTTGATTCTTGGAAGCCGGATCGTACTTGGCAGCTTCCAGATTCTGACCCGCTTGATCGAGTTCCTTACCAACGTCTGCGGCCTTCAGAATACGCAACGCATCCGTAGCACCAGCCCCGATGGGGCCGCCCCAACTGCGGATATCAACCAGTGTTTCCACCAGTTGCAGGAAGAGTTCTTTGACGTCCTGTTGATCTTCGATCACAGCCAATGCGAGTTGTTCCTGGCGAGTTTGCTTCTCGCCGGGAATCATCTTGGTTGTCTTCAGTGCCGCAGATTCCAGATCGATCAATCGCTTGATCTGGGCAATGATTTCCGCAGCTCTCAAACGCCGCATCAAGGCCTGTCGTTCCGAGACCAATTTGAGAACGATCTCACGGATCATGCCGCGAGCCTTCTTAAAAGTTTCATCCCGCTCGGCGGGAGTGCCCTGTTGGCCTTTGGTCAACAGCTCGACGACTTGGGCCATCTGGGCCTCAACGAGGGCGTCGATGTTCACGCGCATCGATTTGATGTCCTTGAAGAGGGGCAGCTCTTCGAGCCCGTTCTCTTCAAGTTGCTGGATTTGAATATCCAGGACATTGGTGATGAGCTCCTTGGTCATCGCCCGGGCCCGCTGTTGGGCATCCTGCTTGTTTCGCAGGGCGGCCGGATCGACGGCCCAGGCGGCTGATAGCATCAGACCGAGAGCCAGAATACTCCATGAGACGCGACGTAAATTCATGTTCATTTCGTCTCCCCAATCCCCAACTGACGTTGGATGATGGCATCCAGACGACGAGCGGATTGCTCGTCCGTCTCGACCATACCTGCTAAAAAGCCTTGAACGTCCGTGACTTCTAATACAAGCGGCTCACTGGTGGCCGGTTTGCCTTCCAGCTTGCCACGGTAATCGATGGCTTCCAATGTCAATTTCAGTTGATCGCCCTTGGCCAGTTTCAATTTCTTGAAATCGGCCGTGTAGCGACCCTTGTGTGACGTTTGCGGCTGCTTAGACTCTGGAATCGTTTCCACATCAACGGTGCTACGTTCGGTGTCGCCATTCGCCCGCAAGACTTCCTGCAGGACTCGAATCTTGGCGAGACCGTAATCATCGGTCGCCCCAAACGAGATCTTAGGTTTGGCTCCCGGCAGAATTCTCTTGCTGATGATGCCGGCCAGAATGCGCGGCGGACGATCGCTCTTCATACGGACGAATCCGACGATGGGCTGTTCGAGCGCCAGGCCGTCGCGATCTTTGACTTGCACTTGATAGCGGAGTGGCGTGGTAACTTGTGTGAAGGGCGACTGCGTCTTCGGCAGCGTCCAGACCTTGCTCTCAGGATCGGTCGACACCAATGCAATCACCTGCTTCTCAACCGTGACCGTGGCACTTTCCAGCGGCTTGTTGGAGCAAACCAACTTCAGGTTGACTGTTGAACCTTCGATGACCGCGATCTGGCGCGATCCACTCTTCTCAGCCAGTGCCTGTTCGATCTTCGCCGCATAGTGAGGCGGCACCGCTTCCAAGTCGAGAGTCACGACCGGCAACGGGATGACTCGTAGCGTAACCGGATCAGTCCAGGCATCACCCAGATAAAGTTGATAGTTGATCGAATCCACGAGACGCGGCTGCTCGGCAGCAAAGGTCAATTTGCCACCTTGTTGTTCGCCCCGCGGATCGAGCTTCAACGCAGTGCGGACTCCCTGCGCCAGCGTCGTCAACCTGGCGAGTCCTTGAGTCGGCAAGTCACCCGAGCACAAGACTTCCAATTTGAGCGGATGGCCGAACGGGAATTTCAACGTGCCTGTTCCACCATCCACATCGACTGGCTGACCATTCACGAGGATCTTTTCAATCGTCGTCCGCGTGGGATAATGGCGTGATCCCAACAACAGACGATTGAAGAAGGCGGACGCATGACGTGGATAGATGACGCATGCCAGAAAAATCACCAGAAAAGTCACGCCACAAGTCATGGCGCGTCGTCGCAGTTGAGTCGGATTAAAGCCTTTGAAGACATTCAAGCCTTGTCCAAAGTCGGCAACGTAATCGATGACCGCTTGCTCAAGCGTAGATGAACCCCACTGCTTAGCTTCGGGGGTTTCGAACTGCAGAGCAGCGACGAGATCGGTATCGATCTCCTGTTCTTTCTCGACCAGTAACGCGATGTCGAGTTCAGTTTCCCGCTGACCCAGGAATGGTTTGGTATACCGTTCGAAGATCCACCAGAGACCACCAGCAATAAAGAGCAGGGAGACAAACCGCTGCGGCCGGGACATCTCGAGCAGGAAATCGACGATGAATGCAGCCACCAGAATCCACAGCAAGGCGGTCGCGAGCGCACTCCAGGCGTTCCCCCACCGCACCACGGCCCGGCGCTGGCGCAGCGAATTCAATCGAGAACGGAGTATCGCGAGTTTACTGCTCATTGTTTCCAAACCGTCATAAGTCGTAGCCAAACTACTGTAGCCTGACTCTCTGAGTCGGGTGTCTTTCCGCAACCATACAGACCCGACTCTGAGAGTCAGGCTACAGGTCGCGAAGCGACCTCACGACAAATTACACCACTTTCGCAACAACCACTCACCCAACATCAACACGACCACCAAGGTGAAGCAGAACCACGTGTGCCAGATCTCAA
>JAQGHS010000727.1 GCA_028291605.1 Planctomycetaceae bacterium
CGCTCGCGGTTATCTCGTAGGGGACGATCGATTCATCACAGGCACTGCCGCGATGCTTGGCAATCTGCAGGGCGCGCCCCATCTTGCCTCCCTCACGAGTCTTCCCCATCAGAATGATCGTGTTCGCGTTCGCCAGTACATCTCCACTTTCGAGGGGTCGCTCCAGCATGTCATCGAGCATCACTTCGTGAGTCGTATAGAGCAACAAACAACCAATATCCTGGTGCCGGTAGCTGTGCTGCAGGATCTGTGGTTCGTTGGCTCGATAATGCACGCGGAACAGATCGCGAGCCACCCAGTCGTAATCCTTGTGCAGGATCTGGTGATAGACATATTCAAACAGGTGAAACTGAAAGGACTCGCTCTCGCGTTCGGTCGGTTCGACACCGTCGATGATCACACGGCGAACCCCGTGCACAAAGTTGCCATAGAAAAAGTAGATGGCGGAATCCAGCTTGCGAGCCAGCTCAATCTTCCACTCCCGCCAGCCATCGACATCCAGATCACGCCGCGTCACACGACGGCCACTTTGTTGAAAGATGTGCAAGTAGTCGCGGCGTGCGTTCTCCCGGATAAACACGTCCAGGGGCTCAACAGGCTCATCCGGAGACCGCTCAGTCGGAGTCCAGTCGAACAGCCGTCGGGCATAGTCCCGGTGATTCTGCGAGTCGCCCCGCGATGTCAGATCGAACAAGATCCCCGGTTCATTTTCCTGCTGCTTGCCGTTGTATGACCACTGGAGTCCGAGTTGAGTCTTCCCGATTCCTGTCGCACCGCAAACGACGGTCAAAGTTCCCGGAATCAAGCCTCCCCCCAACATCTCATCCAACCCGGGAATCCCCGTCTGCAAGCGCTGCATTGCGATTAACCTTCTATCAGCCGGAACAGGCACGTAGGATGGGCACTCTTGCCCGTCCGCATTGAATGATTCGTAGAGATTCTCGAAATGTTGAAACGAGTTTGGTCGCGAGCAGACAGGGACAGGCAAGAGTGCCCATCCTACAGATTACTGCGGCGGGAACACCTTTTTATTGATCGCCTTAACCTTCTCGCCCTTCTTCGCCACTGCCACCGGTACCTTGAGCGAAATCGTCATCGGACGCAGGCAGCGATGCTTATTGCAAGCCTGATACTTGATCAAGAACTCGAGTTCCTCGTCCTTACCCGCGGCTGAAACTGGTGCTTCAACCAACCCGCGAATCTCCACTTGCTTCGTGTGATACAACACCTTCTTTTTCAGTCCCGGTACCTCGTGCTCTTCGGGCTCCGGATAGATGATTTGATCGACCGTCGATTTCAGTTTCGACTTGAACGTCAACTCGGTGGGAACCGCCTCGTCCTGGGCTGGATTCGGATTGATGTGCCAACCGTCTTCAATATCCAACACGATGCAGAATTCGCAGCTTCCGTCCGAGGGTAACTTGTCGAACTCCAGGAATGCCTGCCCCTTGACATGCTCAGGAGCCTTCTTTTTCTTGGCTGGGGGATCAGCAGCAGGTTCCTCGCCAGCGACCAGGATGATTTTTCCAGCATCCGATTCATTAACTTCTTCATCGACGCTCGATTGTTTGTCATCGGGCTTCGCTGGCGTCACCATCAAAAACTCACTCAGTGCCACGGCCATGTTCACGGCACTCCGCGGTGTCTCTTTCAAGACCTGCGCCCCCGCTGCGAGAGTTTGCTCGGCATGCTGACGGTACTCCGGTTTCTTGGCCAGCTTCTCTAAACGCAGCAGATTGCGAACTGCCACACTGTTCCCCGAGGGCAGCACCGAATCATGCATATCCTTGATCCGGACCAGCAATTCTTCGTGATCAGTCCCCATGAAGAAGTAACCATGCTGGCGTTCATCCCAGAAGAGCTTCTGCTGCTGGTCCTGCAACCGAATCGCAGCATTCAACCATTTCTCATCACCACTCGCGGCGTGCAATGCCAGCAAGCCTTCGATCAGGAATGAAAAATCATCCAGGTACGCCGGAACCTTGGCCACCTGCGCTCGGTAGGTGCGAAGCAATCGTCCGTTGTCATCCCGCATCTTTGACAGGATAAACGTCGCCGCCTTCTCCGCCGCGTGCAAGTATTCGGGACGATTCAACGCCGTGGCGCCATGTGCCAAAGCTCGAATCATCAATCCATTCCAACTGGTCAGCACCTTATCATCGCGAAGCAACGGCTCTCGCTTCTCGCGAACCGCCAGCAGCTTGGCATTGATGTTCCGCAGTCGCTCATCCACGGCGGTGGGTGTCAGCTTAAACTCTTCAGCCAGCTTCGAGATCGGCCGGACGACTTCCAGCACATAGCCATGTTCGAAATTCGGCTCACGATCCAGTCCATAATGCTGAGCAAACAACCGGACATCCTCGGGTTCGAGGGCCTTCTTGATTTCCTCACGAGACCAGACGTAATACTGGCCTTCAATCCCATCCGTTTCGGCGTCCAGAGCCGAATAGAAGCCCCCCTGGTCGTCGGTCAGATCGCGCAACACAAATGTAAAAATGTCCTCGGCGACTGACTTGTAGAGTTGATTATTCGTTGCCTTGAAAGCCGCCACATAGACGTCCGCCAACTGGGCATTGTCATACAGCATCTTCTCAAAATGCGGCACGCGCCAGAACCGGTCTGTGCTGTAACGGTGAAAACCACCCCCCAACTGGTCGTGAATGCCGCCCGCCGCGAGCTGATCCAACGTGAAATACAACATCTCGGATCCTTTGTCCTGCGGATGTTGCGTCAAATATTTCTGGAGCAGACTTAACTTCACCGGCACCGGAAACTTCGGCCGCTTCGGCTGGTCGGGGTTGAAATCGAAGCCCCCGTTTTCGCTATCGAACGTTGACTTCAACTCTTCGACAGCGGTCGTGACCAACTCTTCGTCCAATTTGATTGGAACGAGTGTCGGGCGAACTCGTACGGTAGCCTTCAGCATGCTCGCGAGTGCGTCGGCGCTTTTGAGCATCTCATCAGGCTTGTCAGTCCATGCGGTTTGGATCGTTTTCAGGACCGACGGAAATCCCTGTTGCCCCTCTTTGTCCTCGGGAGGAAAGTACGTTCCGCCTCCCAACGGCTTCAAGTCGGGAGTTAAGAACATTGACAACGGCCAGCCACCCGCCTGTGGCGTGCCGATCGCCCGGTAATAGATCTGCAGCGAAGTCATATAGATGTCATCAACGTCGGGGCGTTCTTCGCGATCCACCTTGATGTTGACGAAGTGCTCGTTCATGTACTTGGCGATGTCGGTCTTGGTGAAGACCAACCGCTCCATGACATGACACCAATAGCAACTGCTGTAACCGATCGACAAGAAGATCAGCTTCTTTTCCCGCTTGGCCTTCTCAAACGCCTCGGGCCCCCACGGATACCAGTCGACGGGATTGTGAGCATGCAATAAGAGGTACGGACTGGTCTCCTTGGCAAGTCGATTCGCGGGGCCCTTCGGGGCTTTGTCCTGGGCCTTGGCGGAATAGCCCTGGCCACCGCAACCCCAGATGCCAAACGAGGCCAACAAGACGAGCGCGAAACGCCACCCTGCCGAAATCGGACGAGACATAATCGACTTCCCTGTGAACAGTCCTTCTGGCTGCCCGCCATTGTGGAGTACAAATCACTCACACCGACGAAGACAGCCGCACGCTCCGCTGATTGTAACTTCCAAGCCGAAGCTGACCAAGGTATGTGTGCGTAACTCGTCAAAATGAATGCTGGCGATCACCCGACTTAAGCCGAATAGTTTTTGCGCAATTGAAGTTACGTAGATTCCAGGAACGCGGCGAAGCACGCGAGCCGAATGCCCGACCACGGACGCTAGAACAACGCCGTAACCGGCTCCCCTTCGCACAACATCTGCGGCCGCCGCAATCGATCCTGAATCACGGTCTCTCGATCGATCCCCAGGCTCCACAGAATCGTAGCGACAAGATCCGGGGGCGAAACCGGATCGCGCGAAACATACGCCGCCCGATCATCAGAGGCTCCATGAACCTGGCCACCTCGTACACCCCCACCGGCAATGAGTGCCGAATAGGCATGTGGCCAGTGGTCCCGCCCCGTCGCATCCGTCGCGGCATTCATGACAACGCGACCGATACGCGGCGTGCGGCCAAATTCCCCCGTCACCACGACCAGCGTGGAATCGAGCAACCCGCGATCATTTAGGTCCTGCAGCAGGGCCGCCACAGCCCGATCTGTCGGGGGCAACAGACGCTGTTTGAGAGTGCTGAAATTGTCGCGATGAGTATCCCAGAATGGCGACTTCACATCGCTGGCATCATTGTGCCAATTCACCGTGACCAGCGTCGTTCCCGCTTCAATCAGGCGCCGGGCCAGCAGCAGCCCTTGTCCCATCGGATGGCGTCCGTACAGCTCACGCAAACCTGCTGATTCTCGCTCCAGTTCGAAAGCTCGCCGGGCGGACTGGGAAGTCACCAGTTCGACCGCCTGTTGATACAACAGGTCGTGCTGCTGCGACAATCCCGAGGCGAGCATCGCGTCCAGGCGGTTCCCCAGTTGCTGCCGCAACATGTTCCGTTCGGCAAACCGGCCGATCGATAACCCGGCCGGCAAGTCGATTCCAGAGATCCCGAAATCGGGTGCATTCGGATCCGCACCAATTAACCACGGATCAAACGATTTCCCCAGAAATCCCGCCTTCTCCCCCGCATATTCATCTGGCAGATCATTGAACTTATTCCAGCGCGGCAACGTGACTGCGGCCGGTAGTCCCCCTCGTCCAGCTAGCGAATAATTGACGATGGCCCCCATGCCCGGGTGATCGTCGGGCGTCGGCGGAGCATCCAGATCGGGCCGGCTATGTCGTTTGCCCGTAAACGCGTGATACAACCCCCACCCATGCCGCGGGTGCTCGTGGTTCATCGACCGAATGATCGCGTATTTATCGGCCTGCTGAGCCAACAGCGGCAAATGTTCGCTGATGGAAATCCCCGGCACATTGGTGGGAATCGGCTGAAATTCACCACGAAAATCAGCCGGAGCCAACGGCTTAAGATCAAACGTCTCGAGCTGCGACGGACCTCCAAACAGATAGATCAGAATGCACGACTTCGCCCGCGGACGGCTTTCTCGCTGCTCGGCGGCCTGCAATTGCCGCCATCGCAATAATTCGGTCAAACCGAATCCCGAAAACGACAACGCCCCCACGCGCAACAATTGGCGGCGCGTCCACGAGTCCAACCCGGTCTCAATACGATTGACTCCAAACATCGCGGACCTCGTAACTCCGGCACTCCAGCGATTTGGGTGCGATCAATCATATCTGGGTGCGTCACGAGGAACAACGGGCATCTTGGGTAGCAGCCGAAGTTGCCAAGACTTCGGGGCGAGTTCCACCAATTGCCCGAATTCTGGCGAATTCGGCCACGAAGACACCCGACTCAGAGAGTCAGGCTACAGAAAGTCCCCTCGCAAAATATCCATCGGGAGTCGCTGATTCATCTTCAATCTGGTATACCAACACCTGTGAAATCAAAAAAATCCTCGGATCGCCGCGACGTGGGTGTTCACTGGCGGTGCAAGAGGAACCTGCAGGAGCTCTGATGATGCACTTTAAGAAAACGTGGATGGGACTGTTGGCACTGGCCGTGTCTGCCGTGTGGAGTGGCAGCGTGTTGTTCGCGGAGGACAAAGTGGACCTGAAAGTTGGCGACGCTGCACCGAAATTTGAAGTTCTCGACGACTCCGGAAAGGTCTGGAAGTCGGCAGATCACGTCGGCAAGCACCAGATCGTGGTCTATTTCTACCCGGCCGATTTGACCGGCGGCTGTACGAAGCAAGCCTGCGGTTTCCGCGACGATCTTTCGAAGCTGAAGGACCAGGGCGTGGAAGTCGTCGGAGTGAGCGGCGATTCGGTCGCGAATCACGTGATTTTCAAGCGCGTCCACGAGTTGAATTTCGCATTACTCGCCGATGAAAAAGGGGACGTCGCCAAAGCCTTCGGAGTACCACTCAAGCCAGGCGCCACGATCACGCAAAATGTTGAGGGCAAAGAGGTCAAGCTCACTCGCGGCGTGACAGCAGCCCGTTGGACCTTCGTCATCGACAAAGAGGGCAAGATTGCTCTCAAGAACACCGAAGTTAAAGCAGCCGACGACAGCAAGGCTGTTCTGAAGGTTCTCGCGGAAAAGAAGTAATCCATTTCGGCAAGTAATCCCCAAGAACCGGCCCAGGTGGCCGGTTCTTGCATTTCGTAGGATAGGCATCCTGCCTGTCTTTTGTCACCTTAAGTGATAAACCCGAAGTCCAATCATCTTACTACGACCAAATAGATTCCCTCAGGCATTGGGGTTCATCGCTTTGTCGCTGCGCGATTGACAGGCAGGGTGCCTATCCCACTACTTTCCTGCGGCGCCGTCCCGCGGCAACCGCAACTGGGCCGCAATCAATCGGTGATCCGACCCCGCACTCTTCCCAATCCAGCAACGCTCCATCTGCCAATCAGGGCCCGCCAGGATGTGATCAACCTGTGCCCAGGGCATATTAACGGGCCAAAGTTTATTGCCGGTACAAGGACTGGTATAACCATATCCGACCGAAGTCAGCGCATAGGCATCACTGAGGCTCCCCCAGTGTTTGCGGAACAGGCTGCTGTCATTCGGCATGTTAAAGTCGCCTGCAATCACGACGGGCTGATCTAAGCCTTCCGGCGCGGTAAACGCCCGGGTCTTCATCGCCTCGACATCGCGCAATGTCGTCTCCTGTTCCACCGTTTCGACTCCTGTTCCGGTCAGCGGAGA
>JAQGHS010000744.1 GCA_028291605.1 Planctomycetaceae bacterium
TCCGTGTTGATCGTCGAAGACGAAGAGATTATTCGTGCGACGCTGCACGAATTTCTGCTGAGCGAAGGGTTCGACGTCGTCAGCGCCGCGAATGTGGCGCAGGCCTTGCAGTTTGCGAGGTCGCGAGAATTTCAGGTGGCTATTTGCGACGTGCAATTGCCGGACGGAGATGGCGTCGCCCTGCTGCGCAAACTGCAGCAGCTGCAATCGCAGATCTGTGTGCTGATCATCACGGCCTACGCAACGGTCGAAAGTGCCGTAGAAGCCTTTAAAGCTGGGGCTTATGACTACCTGATGAAGCCAGTCATCTTTGATGACCTGGCCTTCAAGCTCAATCGCCTGTTCCAGTACCGCGAAGTGTTTCTCGAGAATCTGGCTCTGCGTCGCGAATTGGCCCGTCATGAAATGTTCGATGAGCTGGTAGGTTCCAGCCAGGCCCTGCGGTCCGTTCAAGAGTCGATCCGCAAGGTGGCCGTCACGAACTGCCATGTATTGCTGGAAGGGGAATCCGGGACCGGAAAGGAACTGTTCGCTCGCGCGATTCATCGTGCCGGACCGAAGAAGCACGAAAAATTTCTGCCCGTCAACTGCGGCACGATGCCGGTCGATTTGCTGGAGGCTCAGCTCTTCGGTTGTCGCAAGGGGACCGCCGGGGCCGATTCCGACCAGCCGGGAATTTTTTTGCTGGCCGGCGAAGGGACCGTGTTTCTGGACGATGTGGCGCAGCTGCCGGTCAGTTGCCAGGCCAAGGTCCTGCGAGCCATCGAATATCAGGAAATCCTGCCCTTAGGTAGTGCCGAGGCCGTACGAGTGTCGCCGCGAATTATTGCCTCCACGACACGTGACCTATTGCGCGAAGTGGCCGAAGAACGTTTTCAAGAAGATCTGTTCTACCGGCTGAACGGTGTCAAAATCCGAATTCCGCCGCTACGAGAACGTCTCGACGACATCCCCGAACTGGTCGAGTTCTTCCTTTCCAAACACACTCAGGCGATCGGCAAACGAGTCACCGGGGTCAGCGGCGAAACGATGCGCCTGTTGATGTCGGCCCGCTGGAAGGGGAATGTCCGGCAACTCGATAACGCCCTGCAGCGTGCAGTCATCATGTGCGAAGGCCCGCAGATTCAGCCCCAGGATTTGCCAAGTGATATCCTGGGAATCGAAACGCCAATTCCGGCGACCGACGACCTGCGATCCGCCTTACGGCACTATGAGCGTCTGCATATTCGCCGAGTGCTCCAGCAGTGGCCGGACAAGCGAGAAGCCGCGAAACGATTGCGGTTGGGATTATCGAGCCTGTATCGCAAGATCGAAGATCTGGAGATTGATCTGTAGCCCGACTCTCTGAGTCGGAGCTCCTGACGAAGATCACCCGACTCAGAGAGTCGGGCTACGGGTTTGCGGCGCTTGTCCCCGCCAGCCAACCCGTGCTGAAAGCCGCCTGGAAATTGTACCCGCCAATCGGGCCGTCGAGATCCAGAATCTCCCCGGCAAAGTAGAGGTTCGGGACCAGTTTGCTCTCCATGGTTCGTGAATCGACCTCGCTCAACGCCACGCCCCCCGCGGTGACTTCGGCTTTCTCAAAGCCCAACGTGCCGGTGATGGGGATCGGTAGCCGCTTCGTGGCACTCAGCAAACGCCCGCGTTCGACTTTACTGAGCTCGGCACATTTGCGGGTCAGTGAAATTTCAGCAATTCCGAAAACGGCTTCCGCCACTCGTCGTGGAAGATGCTCGGTCCAGCGGTTGAGCACGAGTTGATTCCCCGTCGCCTGACCAGCCTGTTGCAAATCCGCCAGCAGTTGGTCCTCGTGGCTGTCGGGCAGCAAGTCGCACTCCAAGGTCAGACTCGTCGGCCGGGGATGTCCGCTGACGACGCGGCTGACGTTCAGAATCGCCGGTCCAGAGAGTCCAAAATGGGTGAATAACAGGGAACCCTGTTGCTGGGTCAGCGGCTTACGTTGATCGGGCTCAAGCACTCGGACGAGCACATCGGGAAGTGTCACACCGCTCAGTCCTCGGACCCATTCGGCAGTACTGGTGATCGGGACCAGGGCCGGACGAGGCGGCACGATCATGTGTCCCATGGCCGCAGCCCAGGCGTATCCATCCCCAGTCGTGCCACAGCCGGGGTACGATTGGCCGCCGGTCGTCAGGATCAGCGCCCGCCCGGTCCAAGTTTGTCTCAGGCCAACGACCGAAAATCCCTCTTCCGTACGGTGAATGGCTGTGATGGGAGTTTCCGCGATCAACTCGGCCCCGCTTCTTGCCAGCCTTCGCAACAAGGCTTGTTGGACATCCTGGGCTTTATCGCTTACCGGAAAGATCTTACCCGTCGATTCGACTTTGGTCAGAACCCCTTCCGCATGAAACAGATCGACGACCGCCTGTGGGTCAAGACTCGCCAGGGCCGAGTGCAGGAATTTTCCAGTGGCCCCGTAAGCGGCGACGATGCCCTTCACGTCGGTGGCCTGCGTAATATTGCAACGAGTTCCACCGGACATCAGGATCTTGACCGCGGGCTTGCGATTCTTCTCCAGCAGCAGAGTTTGTGCCCCCTGCTCCGCCGCGCGCACGGCGGCCAGCAAGCCGGCGGCTCCTGCTCCAATAACGATCACGTCGTGCAT
>JAQGHS010000779.1 GCA_028291605.1 Planctomycetaceae bacterium
CTTTGCATTGCCGTGAGTTACAGTATTTCACGACTTGTGTAGATACCAATGCCGTTAGGGCGGGGGTAGAGTAGCGACCTCCAGTTGAAATCCAGTATTGAGTGAAGTCGATCGGCAATCAGCGTCGCAACCCTACCCCCGGCCTCACCGGCTAGTTGATTTAATCAGACCCCAATCGCGAATTTTCGTTTTCGCGACGGTGGTTACACATTGAGCATACGTTTGGACGCTTAAACCGTAGCTCCGTACACTATACTTACACTGCTTTTGTGTTTACATGCCGATTAAATCAACAGGACGTCACGGCACGGGGCTCACCTGAAGTCGGGGTATTTGAAGCGTGTTGGCGATAAGTTCCTTGGAAGCTGACTTTTCGAGTCCGGTACTCCCCTTGTCAATACACTCGACTTAGAGAGCGAAGCTACAGGCAGCAGGAGCATCGGCCATCGATCGAACGTAATACCATTCTTCACGCTAATAGCTTCTCCACCACATTCCCTGCCACATCCGTCAATCGCACATCGATTCCCCGATGGCGATAGGTCAGTTTCTTATGGTCAAATCCAAACAGGTGCAGCAGCGTGGCATGGAAGTCGTGTGTGTGGACACCGTCTTCGGCCACCGCCCATCCCAGATCGTCGCTCTTGCCGATCACCTGGCCACCTTTCACCCCGCCGCCTGCCATCCACATACTAAAGGCATGGGGATGATGATCCCGCCCCGCCGCGGGACCGGGCTTGGCGTTTTCCGTAATCGCCGTCCGACCAAACTCGGTGCCCCACACGACCAAAGTCGAATCGAGCAGGCCCCGTTGTTTCAAATCCTTCAACAGCGCCCCGATCGGCTGGTCGACCTCTTCGCATTGCGCTCGCAGGCTGCCTTCCAGATCTTTGTGCTGATCCCACGTGCGTTGAAAGAGAGACACCACCCGCACACCCCGCTCGACCAGCCGCCGGGCCAGCAGGCAGTTCCGGGAGAAAACTCCCTGCTGTCCCCCACGATTCACTCCGTACGAATCCAACGTGGGCTTAGTCTCGCTGGCCAGATCAATTAGCTCAGGAGCCGCCGACTGCATTCGATATGCCAGTTCGTAGGCAGCAATGCGGGCATCAATTTCCGGATCGTGAATCTTCTGAGACTTTAATCGATTCAACTCGCGCATCGCATCCAACTGAGCTCGATGGAGCTCTGGGGGAATATCATCCGGCGTCTGCAGATTGAGGATCGGCTCCCCTTGATTCCGGAACACGACTCCTTGATGGACGGACGGCAGATAACCATTCCCCCAGGCCATGGCCCGCGCCACGGGGCCGCGATGATTGATCAGTGCAACGTATCCGGGCAGATTCTGCGACTCACTGCCGAGACCATACGTCAGCCAAGCCCCGAAGCTGGGACGACCTGGGCTGTCCTTTCCGGTAATCATTTCCAATTCACCCGGAGCATGATCAAACGCCGCGTGATGCATCGACCGAATCAGGGCGATATCGTCCGCACAGCTACCAATATGCGGCAGCAACTCGCACAGTTCCATGCCGCATTGTCCGTACTTGCGAAAGTTGAACCGGCTGCCCATTAATAGCGACTGGTTCAATTTAATAAACGAAAACCTCACACCCTTCGTGAACGATTCGGGGATCGGTTGGCCATCAAGTTCCTTCAGCTTCGGCTTGGGATCAAACAGGTCAAGATGACTCGTACCACCCGCCAGAAAGATGAAAATGCAGCTCTTCGCCTTGCCAGGAAAGTGCGAAGGACGCGGCCGCAGCGGATCGATAATCCCTGCGGCAGATCCCTCTGCCCCCAGCAATCCATCATCGCGCAGCAGCGACGCCAATGCCGCCACACCGGCACCACTGGCAGCACTCGTTAAGAAGCGCCGACGTGTTTGCAGAATGTGTTGTTCAAACGTGTCCATAGATATTGCCTCTATTGGCCGGAAACACTCTGCACATCAATAAACTGTTCTTTCGGGTGCCACTGGCTCTGCCAGTGCCGATATGTCATTCGGCTCGCAAAGTGCTATGCAGGTGAGCCCGGCGGCGTAAGCCCCGGGATTCTTTGTCCGACACCGGAACTCGACTTATAATAGAAGAATCCGGGGGCTTACGCCGCCCGGCTCACCAGGACGCTAAATAACGACTCACTCACGTGTGATAAACTCATCCAAATTAATCAGCGTCCGTGCGACCCCGCGCCACACCGCTTCCTCTTTCGCACCAGCCTGCGACTGCCGTTCAACCAAACCCTGCATAATCGCCAACTCCGCATCCGAAGGTGGACGCGATAAACACAACTCGAACCCCAGCAACAATCGCCCCCGTTGGTCCTGAGTCGCACTCATCAGTCGCTTCCCGAGTACCCGGGCACACTCATCTAATGTCGGCTCGTTCAGCAGGGTGAGGGCCTGCATCGGCGTCGTGGACCGGTCCCGCATGACGATGCATTGATTCCCATCGGGCGCGTCAAACGCCGCCAACATCGGGAACGAAAAGGTCCGCTGCATATGGACGTAAATACCTCGACGATGCGGGTTGCCGTTCGCCTCTCGAAAGTTCTCGTTCTTAAGTTCCGCCAGTTGACCAAGCCCCTTCGGCAAAGGAGGCTGTACTGACGTGCCACCGACGGTTGGATCGAGCAACCCACAGGCTGCCAACGACAGATCACGGACCAGTTCCCCTTCAACTCGATACCGGTTCTGTCTCGCCAACAGCCGGTTATCTGGATCGACGGTGGCGAGCTCGGGACGGATGACGGAGACCTGACGATAGGTGGCCGAAGTCACGATCAGCCGGATCAAATGCTTGCGGCTCCAGGAAATTCCCTGCATGTCGCGAAACGCAGACGCCAGCCAGTCCAACAGCTCCAAATGCGCCGGCGCTTCGCCCTTCCTGCCGTAGTTCTCGGGGGTGGGCACGAGCCCCTGGCCGAAGAGATGTTGCCAGACATGATTGACGGCCACGCGCGCCGTCAGTGGATTCTCGGGTGATACTATCCAGCGAGCCAGGTCCAGGCGATCCGCCTGCGGGCCACGCGCAACCAGCGGAGGGAGGAAGCTCGGAGTACCCGGCTCCACGGCCAGGCCCAGATCTAAAAAACTCCCCCGTTTGTGAATCTGTGTGACTCGCGCCGCGGGCTTGAACGTAGCCGCTTCACCTTCATTCGCATCATCTGCGTTATTAAAGAATGCATAAAACTGATAGTACTCGCGATGGGCGATGGGATCATATTTGTGTGAGTGACACTCGCAGCAATTGAGCGTCAGCCCCATCCAGATGACTCCCGTCGTCGCGGTCCGCTCCTTCACTGCCTTGGTACGGAACTCTTCCTTATCAGCACCGCCGGCCGAGTTATAAAGCGTGTTGCGATGCAGACCCGCGGCAACTCGCTGATCGGGCCGCGCATCGGGAAGCATGTCTCCTGCGATCTGCTCGATCGTGAATTGATCGAATGCCAGATCCCGGTTGATCGCATCAATGACCCAATCACGATAGCGCCACGCGTGCGGACGGGCGCGGTCGTTCTCATAGCCATCACTCTCGGCGAAACTCGCCAGATCAAGCCAATGCTTTCCCCAACGCTCGCCGAAGTGTTTTGAAGCGAGCAGTCGATCCACAAACTGCTCGTACGCATCTGGGCTGACATTACTAATAAACGCCTCGACGTCAGCCGGTGACGGGGGCAACCCAAGTAAATCCAGGCTCAGCCGCCGCGCCAGCGTTCGACGATCGGCCTCGGGGGAAGGAATGATTTTCTCGCGGTCTAATTTCGACATCACAAATGCGTCGATGGGATTGCGGATCCATTTTGAATCCACAACCTGCGGCACGTCGGGCCTGTTGATCGCACGGAACGACCAGTGATCATCGAACGATTCCTTGCCGGCCAGGGCATCCGGCCACGGAGCTTTCTGATCCACCCAGCGACGCAAGAGGGCAATCTGTTCGGCCGGCAGAGGCTCTTCGTCCGGGGGCATGCGCTGCGTCTCATCATCGGTCGTAATCCGGCGGACGAGTTCGCTCGTCACACTCGAACCGGGAACGATGGCCGGACCGGTGTCTCCACCCAGATAGGCCCGGCGCCGAATATCCAGACGCAGGCCAGCTTCTTGTTTTTTGCTACCATGGCAACTGAAGCAACGGTCTTGCAAGATCGGCTGGATCTCGCGAGCAAAGTCCACCGGTTTCAATGCCAACGGATCGGGCTTGGGAACCGGAACATCCACGCGCGGACTGGCGATCACCAGATAGTTACTATTCGCGCCCGTCCGATTGCGATCATTGCCACCCAACGTCACGCGTCCCGCAGGAAAGGTCTTCTGGTAGATATGATATGGCACGCCATCCACTTCCACCGACTCTTTCGCTAGCACCCAGCCATCAAGCCAGCCCGGCGGTTGCCGTCCGCGTTTGTCGATGCAAACTGACAGAGTGACCGATTGTGGTAGCTGCAGTTGAAGATGATCGGCCGCAGCAGCATAGTCGTCATCCATCGACGTACGAATCAGGACCTGCTTATCGAGCGATTCAGGAAGCTTGCGGATCTGATATTGGCGATCGATATAGGGTTTCTCGCCCACTTTGGCGACCCCGATCGTATAGGCGCGGTCCGACGCGACCTTGATAATGCTGATTGCGGCGCCGGCCGGCCGTGCCTCAGTTTCCGGTGCCGCGCTCACCGACGTGGCGCACATCAGCATTGCCAGACAGACGACAACGGCAATCTGCACCTTCCGCGATTCAACGACCATTGATCGGCTTGCTCGCAGATGCAATCGTCGAAATAAACTGTTCATGACACTTGGCCTCATTCGATGAGCTTATCGCACTGTATTCGAAGATCTTATGTGTCGTTCGGCGCCTCGCCAAATCAGCCGGCACGCGCTAGCGTCCGGTTCGTTTGGAACCTCGAGTTACAGGTAGACTGAACCGTGGGCTAGCGCCCAGCGGCTGATTTGGCGATAGACGAACTGAGGGCCATTGGGCGTATGCCCCCGGATTCTTCTTTTATCGCATACTCTACACGGGACGTCCAAACACCCCGGGGCTTACGCCGGCAGGGTCACCAAATTCATTATTTCGATGCTTCAACTATCAACTGTGTGACGTTCGTGCATGTCGCATCAACGGCGACAGCACGATCCAACTCTTGGATCCGCAGTTCGTTCAATAACTTGCCAATTTGCTCGTTTTCGGCAGTCGATAGTCGTTCGAGTCGACTCATTCGAATTGCTTCGTCAACGTGCTCCTCCTTTCCCAAGCCCAAGATCGCCGAGTCCACTTCAGGTTGCGAAAGGACGTAGCGCAACGCCAGTTCGCGCAGTGCGCGTACCGATCCCAAGGACTCGCTCAGACTGGCTGCCCGAGCGGAATCTCGCTGATAAAGTGGAAGTGGAAAGAACGGCGTGCGAAACGTGTGCGCGGAAGGGGGTTCGCAGAGCAACGCGCCTGCCGCAAACACACGGATCGCGAAGATTCCCAGTCCGAGTTGCCTCGCATCTTGCAGGAAACCGCCATAGTCAGGTTCAGCGAAACCCCAAGGTGTCTTTAGTAGGGCACTCGGATTCAACAGATGCACGGGAGCCTGAATGGTCGCAAATCGGCGAGACTGCATCACCTGACACAAGGCCTGCGGATCACCAATCCCCGTGAGGCCGAAATGATCGACCAAACCCTCCGCCCGCAAATCTTCCATCGCCGCCAACACGCCGCGCGGTCCCAGAACATCCTCAGGCGTAATTGAGGTGGGCTCATCCCCCCGTCGCGGTGTCACCGAGTTATGAAGCTGCAACAGCGTCACGCGCGGCATTCTGAGTCGTTGCAGACTGCTGCGAAAGGAGTCGACCACCAACTGTCGCAGATCCGTTTCGTGTTCGATCAGCAATCGAACCTTGGTCGCCACATGAATCGGTTCGCTGCTCTCAACCTGAGGAAGCACCTCACCGAGGTGGGCTTCGGATTTTCCGGCCCCATAACCTGCCGCGGTATCGAACCAGTTAATGCCCAGATTGACGGCTCGGGAAACAACCGCCAGACGATCTTCAAAGGAACCCTCCGTCAGCAGTGCCGACACCGGCCCTGCACCGAACGAGATTTCGGAGACCGAGATGCCAGTTGTTCCTAGGGGACGGTAACGCACTTTAGCTCATCCTTTCAGGCTCAGCACTCACGCCTTGAGATTAGACCCGTCAGTCCGCGGAGCAAACAAGATAATGATCATTCCGACGCCATAGATCATACCGGTCCAGAGCCCGATCTTCGCATAATCGCCGCCAAACAACCGCACCAGGACTCCGGTTCCCAAGACCACGCAGGCCGCGACAACTCGTCCGGTGTTAAACGAAATGCCGGTCCCCGTAGCCCGGACTCGAGTGGGAAACAACTCTGGCAAGTACAGTGGTAGCCA
>JAQGHS010000804.1 GCA_028291605.1 Planctomycetaceae bacterium
TCAATCATCAATCGCCAATCGTCAATTCCCTCCCTTCCAACTTGCTCTTGTGAAAATCGACCGCTTCCATTACCAATCCGCCAACACGTCCAATTCTCTCCGCCAAATACATTCCGCCTGCTACCACCCCAGATCCCCAAGCATGCCTCAACCGCCTGCCTGATCTTCCTTCGTCGATTACTTCGCCACGATCTTCATCTGTCACTTGTCCCGTTCTCGAAAAAATCGTCCTTTCAACCTCCACTCGTCAGCCCCTGCAGGAGGTGGGCCTCATGTCATTTACTCGCCCAACTCTGATGATTCTTACCGGCCTGTTTGTCGGCTGCGCTTTCGGCACGTTTGCTCAGGCCGCTCCCATTCAGCCGTTTGATGCCGCCGTGCAGTCGGCCGCCGGTGAGGAAATTTACGTGCGCAGCGGTCCCGGCCTGGAAAAACACTACCCGACGATGAAGCTAAAAAACGGTGATCGGGTCTACGTCCTGCGCAAGGATCCGGGCGGCTGGTTCATGATCACCCCTCCGCAGGGAAGCTATAGCTGGATCCTCAGCCGCTACGTCCTGCGCAATGGGAATCAGGGCACGGTCAAGGAAAACGGCATCGTCGTCCGAGTCGGCGCTTTCCAGAGCGCCCAGCGTGATGTCGAGCAGGTCCGTTTGAACCAGGGCGATACCGTCGAAATCCTCGGCGAACAGATCCTCGATTCTGACAAAGGCAAAGATCAGTGGCTCCAGATCAAGCCGCCGCGCGGCGAACATCGCTGGATCAAAGGCAGTCACCTCGTTGAGCTGAATCCCGACGGCACCCCGAAAGTCCTGGCCAAAATCGCCGACGGCAAAATCAAGAACATCCCCGAATCCACAGGCGCACACGCCGTTGACGGCCCACAGGAAAAAATTGCCAGCCCCACGAAACCGCGCGGGAAGGCACCTTCCGAAGGCCCCGCCTACATCGCCGACAAAGATCTGGGTGGCGGCAACGCCCCCAAGTTCGGCCCCCCCGGACGCAAACCCGAAACAGCCGATCCATTTGCCGACCTCCCCGAAGGAGCGGCCATCGCCCCGTCGCTTGGACAAAACCAAGATGTGGCAATTCGCGAAGACTTAAAAATCCTCGATCAAGAGCTAGCACAGATCTTGATCCAACCGGCCACGGACTGGGAACTCGGCACACAGCGCGAGGACCTGGAATCGCTGAAGGAATTGGCCGGCAAATCGCCAATCGTCGCCCAGATCGATCAACGTCTCGCCAAGCTCGATGAATATCAGGGGCGACACGATGAAGCGCTGATCATGGCGAAACGAGCGCGCTTTAATCAATCGCAGGCGACGCAACCTCTCGACAGCGCAGAACCCGGAGCCACGGCACCCCGCGTCACACGTGAGACCCAACGCTTCGCCCCCAATCCCACAGCCCCGATGCCGGCCATTCCGACCGCACCGAATTCCCCGGGCAGCCGTCCCGGCCTACCGACCGGATCGCGATTCAGCGGCGCGGGGATCATCCACCGCCTGCCGAATGCGCCGCCGGGAACCCCGCAATACGTCATCGCCGCCCCCGATCGCCGCATCCTGTGCTATCTGGATGCCGCCCCCGGAGTGAACCTTGAACAATACGTCGGCCAAGCGATGGGCCTGACCGGTCCCCGCGGATTCGACTCACGCATCCGGTACGATCGGATGCAAGTCCAAAGCCTGACCCCGGTCCAACTGTCACGGTAGACCTGTAGGATGGCCGCCCCGGCCGTCGTCTTGGTTTGTGAGCGGCACGGCGCTAGCCGCCGGTTCTTCCGAATCGGACGTCGCACCGAAGAACCGGTGGCTAGCCGCCATTCCGCTCACGAGTCTGATTCCCGTCTGATCGATACCGAGAACAGATCTCCATCGGTTATCATCTGCGAACCTCGCCGGCCTGTCCTCGGCGCTTCGTGATCAGGAATCATTCTCCAAGGGTCTTCAGCATGCGTCTGGCAATCCACACATTGGCTATCATTTTGATCCTTGTCGGGCTCACCGGTTGCCCCACGAATCCCGCAAGCATGGGTAAAGCCGAGGTCGAAAAGCTCCTCACTGATAACCTCGCCCTGAAGTCGGTCACGATCGCAGCCAAACCCCAGGGCGGCGGCTTCACCGGAACAGGGCAGGGGACCGACGGCGTCGAATACAAGATCGACGTCATCCAGGACGCGGCACAGAAAAAGCTCAGCTACACCGCCGAAAGCAAGAATGGCGAAGAGGTCAAGTCGGGGCACATCATGCACAAATAAAGGCGGCGAAGCCGTCCCTGTAGCCTGACTCTCTGAGTCGGGTCGTCTTCGTTGAAAAGCCGAGACACATGGTGTCGCGTGCCATGACTCAGCTCCATCTGTGGTAGGCTGCGGCAACCACAAACAAAGTACCAATTGGGAAGACTCCTGCAAATAAAGCGGACAGGGACCAGGCATACCTTTGGCCACGTAAGAGTCGGTGGATCGCCCACGTCATTCCGCATAGTACGAACGGCGCGATGAAATATCGATCGGACATGCCGCCGAAGCCAAGGCTGGAAATGACGATCAAGTGGAGAAATACCCAACCGGGAATAGCGGCAGCCCAAATTGCTGCTTCTGTGAGTTGAGACGAACTGATTTTCATCTGCAACATCCAATAGCGAAATCTCGCCGGTTGTAGCCTGATTCGACAAGTCGGGTACTCCTCGTCGAAAAAGTACCCGACTCAGAGAGTCAGGCTACAGAATGCGGGCTGCGCCCTTATTCAAAATCCAGCGGCCCGCGGGTGACTCCCAGTTGATTCAGCACCCGCAACTGCTGCCACATCGTACGTCCCTCGGCCTTCCCCGCGAGGACCTGTGAGTACTGCCGCAACATCGCCACAGATTCGTCTGCAGTCTCACGCAGCAACTCAATACGGAACCAGCGTAATCCCAACTGCTGCATGCGCGGGATGTACTCGGCGGCCGATTGAGCATGGGCATTGAACAGCGTATTGCGACATCCCACATCCGCCACCAGCGGATGTAACTCGCCGACCCGATCCCGCAGGTCAACCTTATGATGATCGCAGGGACGCCCGCAGTCGCGGTAGTCTTTCCCGTTCGACAACGTGTGAGCAAACACGCAATGCTCCATGTGGAACATCGGCATGTGCTGGTGAATGACCGACTCGAAACGGTCGGTCGGGAAACGCTGCAGTAGCGATTGCAGTTGCTGCCAGTTCAAATCGTAACTGGGAACCAGCCGCTGCACCCCTTGCTCGACGAATAGCCCCGCAGTGAGTTCATTCGACACATTCAACGAGTAATCCCCCAGCAACGCGAGCTGGGGAAAATGTTGCTGATAGAAACTGAGTGCCGACAGATTCCGCACCAGCACGAAATCAGGCGCATAGTTTCCGATTTGCCGCAGCCAGCCGTCCTCGCTTGGCTTCACGACTCGCAGGGTCGCCAACGCGATGGGTACCCCCACCGCACGAGCCATCTTCACCGCAGCTTCGTACCGCCGGACTTCCTCGAAATCGCAATAGACGAGACTCACCCCAGGACAACCCAGCACCGCCTGCATCTGCTCCAAATTACGCACGAGCACCGTCAGGTGCGACCCGTGGCCGACGCTGCTAGCGTCGGTGTTTGTATTCTCATTGTCAGACACACCGACGCTAGCAGCGTCGATCACGGAGGCTCGCAAATCATCGAGCGCCGTCAAGCACACTTGAACGCGACGTTCTGCCTGTAAACGTTCGGCCCGCAAGTTCTGGACGGCCTGCCGCCGCAGATCGTTCAACAGACTCTTGGGGACCATTACTGCCAGATCAGTCCCCTCA
>JAQGHS010000826.1 GCA_028291605.1 Planctomycetaceae bacterium
GATCTCTCTTTCTGGGGGTGATAGCGATAGCGTTATTTACATCAAGTAGTCAAAGCCCGGCCGTATTCAGAATCAAGCAGCCAGGGCGTGGTTCTGATTAAAGTCATATTCATTGGATTACATGAAAACTCGTTTCGCTAAGCACAGGGCCAACAGCAAAATCAGAAATCCGATCCACTGTTGCGAAGCCAGTTTTTGTCCGTGTTTAAATCGTTCGAATTCGATGCCTTCTAATGTGCTGCCGTAATTCCACTGCCACTGGAAGGATATCGGCGGACCGAGGGTCCAGCTGGCCAGCACAATCCAGTCGAGTGCGTACAAGAGCGAGTCTGTCGAGTCGTTAAAAAAACTCGAGTGTCTAAGACCAAAAGGGGACGAGGTTGCAATAATTGCCATACTGCAAATTACCCAGCCAACGGTAATGAACCACCATGCCGACCTGACCGCGGGTGTTTGCCGGATTGGATTCAGCAGCGTTTCGACGTTGCACTGAAAAACTTGTGCCATGAGATCCCTTTGCGTTACTCGCTGGATCATCAATCATTTGTGCTGCATCTTCAACGGTCAGACTCGAAACCGGTGGCTCACTCGGGCAACTTCGGGGCTTTGACCAGCGGATACGAACTGCTACTCAAACCCTCTTTCAGGAAGACCACCAAGTCGGCGAGTTGTTCCTTGGTCAGCTTCAAGGGGAAGATTTCTTCATCGAGGTACGGGTTTTCGGTCCCCCCCTTGTTGTAATACGCGACGACGTCTTCCAGCGTTTTCAGGTGTCCGTCATGCATGTAGGGAGCGGTCTTCGCGATCTCACGCAAAGTCGGAGTCTTGAAGCTGCCGGTGTCCCCTTCGATCTTGCTGAGAGCAAAACGGCCGACGTCAGGCTTCTCATGCTGCATCCCGACACCGATGTTATGGAAGGCGTTGTCGGTGAAGTTCGGTCCGCTATGGCACGAACTACAACGAGCCGCACCGAAGAACAGGGCCCGGCCGCGTTGTGCGGCGGGTGTCAATGCTTTGGCATCTCCCGCGGTGAACCGGTCATACGGAGCATCGCCGGACAATACGGTTCGTTCGAAGGCCGCGATGGCCTTGGCAATCCCTTCCGACGTCACATCGGTACCAAAGATTTCTTTGAACTGTTTTTTGTAGCCGGCAATTCCGTTCAAGCGTTTGACGACTTCCGGCAGCGTCATGTTCATTTCAATGGGATTTTGAATCGGCCCAAGTGCTTGTTCTTCCAGGGTTCCGGCCCGACCGTCCCAGAACTGCAAGGTTTGGAATGCCGAATTGATGATCGTCGGGGCACCGCGGCCCCCCTTTTGGCCACCCACGCCGGTGGCGACGGCTTCACCGTTGCTCCAACCTTTTTCGGGATCGTGGCACGAGGCACACGAAACTTTACTGTCGGCGGAGAGACGCGGATCGAAATAGAGCTGTGCTCCCAATGCGACCTTTTCCGCCAGGTGCGGATTATCTTCCGGGTGCAGAACATCGGGCAGCCCGGACGGCGTTTTGATCTTGGCAGCCGGTTTGTCAGCGGCCGAAGTGGAGTCCATTCCAACCGAAAGGGCGAGCCCAAACAGACCCAGAATGGCGCTCGTAGCGACGAAAACGTTCTTCCAACGGAGAGCAAGGGCAGAGCCAAGGCGGCGAGGCATGGTGGGTTCCCGAGGGGCGTGCGTTAAGCTGTTACGCAGAATCCGCATAGCGCGGCTACGCCTATCTTATGGGTCGGGAGCCGTTCTTCAAGTCTCGGGCAGATTAAGGAGTGGTGAGGAGTCAGGCGACGGAGTCGCAAAGATAGTCGTTGATCGCTCCGCGATCATCACGCGGGCGCAGTATCGGCTCAGGCTGAGATTCGAGTTTATCCGTAACGCAGACCCGCTACTACGAATGCGTTACGTTCGCGGAGCGAGCAACGACTATCGGCGAACCGCCTTCGGCTGCCGAGAATTTCCCAGCCATTTCGGGCCTCGCAAAGCGTGTCCCATTCTGGAAGTCGTCCGACGATCCAGAACCGCCCGTATCAACGCCGGAGACACAAACGCCAGGTTCGCAATCAACATGATCGATCCGAACGTCATCATTCCCAGGCAGCAACAGATTCCCAAATGGACCGGAATCGCCAGCGCCAGCACGATGGGGCGCGTCAGCCGGCCCCAGATCAGGGCGATATACGTGATCTCCCAAGCCACAGTAACATGGGTCATCAGATTCACGATCCACGGGTGATGAACCAGCCACAGCATATCGAGCGACTGGTATTCCAGATTGGCCATAGCCCCCCAGATCGCGGTGCCATCCCACCAGGCTTCGCCCTGCAGTTTCGACAACCCGGCAAACAGATACAGCACACACATGTGGACCTGAATCAACCGCGTGGCGATATTGGCCGTGATGCTTGGCGATGCGGGGGGAAGAGGACGCGGCTGGTTTCTGGAAGTCCACCAGCGATCGAGAGAATACGCACTTCCTTTGGGCGTGATGCCCAAATAGGCAATCGCCAGATACAACGACAGAAACCCATTAATCTGATCCAGGCCGTACATCGCCTCCGGTGCGCGATGGGCGTAACTGAGTGTGATGAGGCACGTCAGGACCGAGGTCACTCGCGTCCACACACCCAGCATGAACAGCAGGCAAACGGCCAGAGCCAGTCCATGAACTGTCCACAGAACGGCCGGTGATTCACACAGCCACAGGTAGCTCCATTGAAAGCCGTCACGCTGCATCAGTCCGACGACATCGCGGTTGAGCCAGGCGTGGGCTCCAAAAAACGCATTCAGATTGAGTGACCAGACGGCGTGCGTGTAGAGAATCATGCCGCAAACCAGCATTCGCAACAATCCAATCGTCGCGGGATCAGCCGGAGTGAACCAGAAACGATCCCAGTTGGCGGAGGTCGTCTGGATCAAGTCGCGGAAGTAGTCTCGTAGCAACTGCATGTCGGTTGTCCGAACGCAAGATTGTGATGAAAGTTCTGGCGATGACCAAGTAGGACGGGCACTCTTGCCCGTCATGAATTTTGCGAAATTAGCTCAATCACACATATATCAAAGACGGGCAAGAGTGCCCGTCCTACAGGCTCAATCTCTTCGCACTGATGCTTATCGTCGACTCGACGGGAGTTCTGGCAACTTCTCAGCCGTTTGTTCGATGACGGGTGGACTACTTGCGGGCTCGCTTATCACTGGCAAATCGGCCGTTCCATCTGCTCTAAAAGTTCCCAGTGGCCGCTCCAGATACAGACTTTTGTCAGTCAATTTCATTCCGGCCAAGACTTGCTCCGGTTGCGGAAACAAGTGGCGCACCAGGATCAGTTTCACCTGTTGGGCGTGATGTTCCGCCAGCAAATGGGATGCGTAGGATCGACTGAAGGCGTGCAGTAACTCGGGCGGTGTTCCCGGCTCGGCAAATTGGCTCAGGTGCTCGCTGAGCATGAAATGTCGGTGATACAGCAGACGCGGCTGATGCTGAGTCTTGTGGGGGAAGAGTCCTGTTTGTTGCGTTCCGTCCGTGAAAACCAGTTCGTACCGAATCAAATGGCTGGGCCCAGGTTCCGGTGCGAAGAAGTGATATCCATGATTCAAATAGAGGGCGTCCAGATAAGGGCGATACCATTCCCAGATACTGGTCATCATTCCCGAAGAAGGGGCGACCGCTGCCGGCCCCACGACAATCGCCGAGACATGCCACAGCAACAGAATCGACACAATCCACCGGGTACGACGGGACCACGCCGCGGGAATTCCGGACGAGGGAGCGGACTCGAAAGTGGCGGTAGGTGTCTCCATACGCTT
>JAQGHS010000847.1 GCA_028291605.1 Planctomycetaceae bacterium
TTAGAGACCGCCCGTCCAGACTAAAGGTGAGCGAAAACACTATGTCTCGATGACGCAGGGGCTCACCGAGTGAATCTCCCGTATGACCGTTCCAGATCCGGGCTGTTTTGTCGCTACTGCCTGTCGCCAACCGGTTGCCGTCGGGGCTGAAAGCGATTGACAAAACCCAACCTTCATGCCACATCGGTTCGCCGAGCAACGTGCCGGTCTGGGCGTCCCAGAGCCGGGCCATATTGTCGGTACACGCAGTTGCCAACCGTTTTCCGTCCGGGCTGAAGGCGACCGCAAATACGTCACCTTCATGATGCATCGATGCACCGACAGCGGCGCCTGTTTGTACGTTCCAAATACGCGCCACCCGTTGGCTGCCAGTCGCCAACTGCTTCCCGTCTGGACTGAAGGCTACGGAATGTACAGGACTGTCATGTTGCAGAACCCCGCCAAGTGGAGCAGCAGTCTTCCCATTCCAGATGCGGGCGGTACAGTCCCAACAGCTGGTTGCCAGACACTCTCCATCGGGACTGAATATGATTGACCTGACAATCGCCTTATGCTGCATCGGCTCGCCGAGGGAAGCGCCGGTCTGTGCGTTCCAGAGTCGGGCCGTCTTATCGTCGCTGGCAGTCGCGAGACGTTCTCCGTCTGCACTGAACGCGATCGAATAAACCGAATCGTCATGTCGCATCGGTTCGCCCAGCGGAGCGCCGGTCCGCACGTTCCAGAGCCGGGCCGTCTTGTCCTGACTTGCGGTAGCGATCCGTTCTCCGTCTGGGCTGATCGCGAAAGAAAACACGAGTTTGTCATGGTGCATATCCCCCTCCCGCGAGACGGTCGCTTGGGAGTCCCAGATTCGGGCTGTCTTGTCCCCGCTGGCCGTCGCGATCTGCTCGCCGTCCGGACTGAACGCTACAGACAACACTTCGCTTTCATGGCGCAACGGTTCGCCCAGGGGAGCGCCGGTCTTTGCGTTCCAGATGCGGGCCGTCTTATCCCCACTGGCTGTCGCCAAACGCTCCCCGTCCGGACTGAAGGTGAGAGAACCCACTGCTCCATCGTGTCGCATTGGTGATCCGATCGGTGCACCCGTCTCCGCATTCCACAGTTGGGCCGTCTTGTACACACAAGCGCTGGCCAACCGTTTTCCATCTGGACTGAAGGCAATTGAGGAAACGTAGCCGCCATTCCGCATTGGCGCGCACAAGGGGGCGCCGCTCCGCGCGTTCCAGAGCCGGGCCATATCATCGTAACTCCCCGTTGCAATCCTCTCCCCATCTGGACTGAAGACGATTGATGACACCTTCGCCTCATGGACCATCGGCTCTCCGAGGGGAGCACTAGTTCGCGCATTCCAGAGACGGGCAGTCTTGTCGTCACTGCCAGTTGCCACTCTTTCGCCATCCGGGCTGAATGCCACCGAATTGACGCCACCTTCGTGGCGCATCGGATCGCCAAGTGCAACGCCGGTCTGGGCATTCCAGATGCGGGCAGTCTTGTCTCGACTTGATGTCGCCAGACGTTCTCCGTCTAAGCTGAAAGCGATCGTACTTACGAGGCTTGCATGCCGCATCGGCTCCCCGAGCGGAGCGCCAGTATGTCCGTTCCAAAGATGGGCAGTACGGCCCCAACTGCCAGTCGCCAGTCGCTGCCCATCAGGGCTAAATACGATCTTTTTCACTTCTTCTGTATGCCGCATCGGTTCACCAAGGGGAGCGCCGGTCTGTGCATTCCAGAGTCGCGCCGTCTTGTCGTCGCTGGCTGTCGCCAGACGTGTTCCGTCAGGACTGTACGCAACGGAATTAACAACGCTTTGATGGCGTAGTGGTGGCGCAAACAAACGTCCGCCCCGCGAGATTCGATCCAGCAGAACCTGTTGAACCTGTGCGCGCCAGGTCGAGTCATCAGGCGCCAGCGACCAGCCGCGTTGCAGATCGCGGACGCCTTGATCGTGGCGTCCCGCGGCGTATTCTGTCAGCCCATGTTCGAACGAGTTCTTCGCGATCGCGAGTTGTAGAGACTGGGCTTTTGCGACCGCATCCTGGCGCGCTCGTTTTTCGTCTGCCGCCAGCTTCCCATTCTTTTGAGCGAGAACTGTTTGATCGGCGGCGAGTCGCGAGTTCTTTACTGCCAACTTCCCGACGTTGATTGCCAGTAATCGCTTTTCCTCCGCATTTCGGGACTCGCGTAAATAGGCCCACGTTGTGACGAAGGCCACCAGTGCTAGTGCAGCAACGCTCGCCTGTAACCACTGGCGATTACGCCGCCCCATCCGTTGCATTCGCTGCCAGATGCTCTCACTCAATGCCGTCACCGGTTCATCTGCCAGGTAGCACTGGATATCGGCTGCGAGATCAGTCGCGTCGACATAACGCTCGCCCCGATTCAATGACATCGCTTTCAGGCAAATCGCTTCCAACGGCGCAGGAATGTCCCGCTTGATCGATCGGGGCTTGCGGAATTCGCCTAGCTGAATGCGGGCAAGGATTTCTACGATACCGCGCCCGGTTTGGGGCGGTTGGCCGCTGAGCAGGCAGTAGAGCGTAGCACCCAGGGAGTAGATGTCGCTGGGTTTGCCCAGGAGGTCCAGCCGACCTGCGGCCTGCTCGGGGGACATATAGGCGGGAGTACCAATGGTACTGCCCATCTGCGTGACAGAACTGTCGCTCGGAGCTGGCGTGAATAGCGGGGCTTCGGAATTGAGGGAGGCCGGAGAATCGGACCGCCCTGTGGCCTTCGCGAGGCCCCAGTCCACAACGAGCGTTTCCCCATATTTGCCCAGCATGATGTTGCCGGGCTTCAGGTCGCGGTGCAGTACGCCACGACTGTGGGCATATGCGATCGCCTGGCAAACATCAAGGAACCTTCCCAGCAGTTCGCGCAGCGCAAGCAGGCGACCAGGCTCATAAAGGCGAAGGGATGAGGTCGCCACTGGAGCAGCACGCTCGCCGTTGATTGAATCCTGCGGTTCTTCATTCTCAACTTCACGTCGGTGAAACCTTTCGATCGCCGTTTGTAGACTATCGCCACGAATGAAGCGCATGGCATAGAACGGACGGCCATCGGCGTACGTTCCCAGTCCGTAGACAGGGACAATTCCCGGATGTTCCAAGCCCCCGGTGATTGCGGCTTCACGCAAGAATCGTTCTCGACTTTCAAGATCGTCGGCAAACTTAGGCTTGATTTGCTTGAGCGCCACTTCACGCAGCACTTCACCGTCCTCGGCTACGAAGACCTCACCCAGTCCGCCTTTGGCATGCGGCCGCAGGATGTGGAACCGCAGGCCGTCGCTGGTACTCTGACCGACGAAGGTCTGCGTGCGGAAGGAGTCGTCGTCCTCGCGATCGCGCCCCACAATGGCCAGCGACTGGTTGACATCCTCATCCCCGAGGTCCTTAATAATTCCGCGCAATTGTCCCACGGAACTAAGTGCCCCGAGACTTTTTTGCGGGTCATTCCCGTGAATTGCCAGGTGCTGGACGACTAACGCATCAAGCAGAGGACGCACGTCAGACTTCAGGGCGTCCTGTTCTTGCAGAATGTCCGCCAAGGAACGCGTCTTGTTTGTCACCCAGGCACTCATCCCCGCCAGGAGCTGCTCGCGGGTGACGAAATTCAGTTGCAGAGCGAGAAAGCCGGCGAGCAGGTTTTGCTCAGCGTGAATCGACATGGTCTTGACTCCAGAAACAATCAGGCGAGCCTGTGACTCGACAAACACGTGCCAGGGACGACTTCAATAGGCTGCTCATCCGCCTACAGCCTCCGTTAGGTATTCCCCGTCAACTGCAGTACCACCCCGACGCAGATTCTGGAAAATCTCGCCAGAAATCCCGCAATCTTCTGACAGCATGGAAATCAACATCAACCCGGAACCATCCCCGGGGATTGAGTGACGGATGAGATCGGTCAGATCAAGACCGAAACTCCCTGGTTCATCTTCAGACAGGAATGTCCGGGAGAGTTGAAGCGATCTCTGAACGGTGACGACCAGACTTGGTAAAACAAAAGGACGCGAATCGCGCCTTGGGCGGATCCGCGTCCCTATTTCGCAATGCAACTCACTGTATACTATTAGTTGTGAATCCAGGTTGTGCCGTTATTCCATCGAATCGCACCATCGCCCGTCAGAGTGCCAATCAGATTCCCCCAGGCAGGAACCTGTACCTGACCGCCGTTGAGGAAAATGCCGGAGACCTTGGAGCCGTTTTCGTTGATGAATGTCAAACTGGCTCCCTGCTGGATGATGCTTGCAGCCTTGGTTCCGACCGACCACTGGCCGGCCAACTGCGGCATTTTGGCCCAATTCGAACCGTTACCCCATTGAATCGAACCGTCGGACTGCAGCGTTCCGACGAGATTCCCCCATGCAGGGACTTTGACCTGGCCAGCGTTGAGGAAGAAGCCAGAAGTGCTGGAGCCATTTTCGTTGATGAACGTCAGAGTGGCCCCCTGTTGGAGGATAGTGGCACTCTTGCCACCAATCACCCATTGGCCTCCCAGTTGCGGCATTTTGGCCCACGCTGTGCCGTTGCCCCATTTAATCGATCCGTCAGATTGAAGTGTCCCCACGAGATTCCCCCAAGCAGGAACCTTGACCTGGGCGGCGTTCAGGAAGGTGCCCGATACGGTGGAGCCGTTCTCATTGGTGAACGTCAAATTGGCACCTTGCTGAATGATGCTGGCTCCCTTGCTACCAACCAGCCACTGTCCAGCCAATTGCGGCATTTTGAACCAAGCCGTACCGTTACCCCATTGAATCGAGCCATCGGTCTGGAGTGTTCCCACCAGATTGCCCCAGGCAGGAACTTTGACTTGAGAGGCATTCAGGAACATGCCGGAGGCACTCGAACCGTTTTCATTAATGAAGGTCAAACTGGCACCTTGCTGAATGACGCTGGCTCCCTTGCTGCCCACCAACCATTGTCCAGCCAGCTGCGGCATTTTCGACCAAGCCGTCCCATTGCCCCACTGAATCGAGCCGTCGGCTTGAAGTGTCCCCACCAGATTGCCCCAGCCTGGGACCTGGATCTGATGAGAATTCAAAAACCTGGCAGACGTTGCGGCTCCATTTTCATTGACGACAGTCAGATTCGATCCCTGTTGAGAAATGCTGCAACCCTTACCGCCCATGAGCCACTGGCCGGCCAACTGCGGCGTTCGAGTCCACACCGTTCCGTTGCTCCATTGGAGACTCCCATCGGCCTGAAAGGTTCCCACCAGGTTACCCCAACCGGGTACCTGAACCTGGCGCGCGTTCAGGAACGTGCCGGTGGCTGACGCCCCGCCCTCATTGACGAAGGTCAGCACATTACCCTGCTGGTTGATTCCGCAACCCTTGTCCCCAATCAGCCACTGACCGGTGACTGGAATCGGAGTCCAATTGGCCTGGGTCGGGCTTGCAGCGTGCCACAGTGTGCCGTTGGTTTGCAAGTAGTAGATTGTCAGATCGGGGGCCACATTGAACGACTGCACGTTACTCGCTCGCACTGTCCAGCCCGAACGCGGATCATATTGGGAGACATTGCCGCTGGTGTCGAGAGCCAGGAATCGCCATTCTCCATTTTCCGAATAGGCCTTCACCGACGTAAAAGTGGTCTCGCGTCCGTCGGCGAACACGAATTGACCGGAGTAACGGTAGCCCAGCACACTGGCCAGGATGGACATATCATCCTGACGCCCGCCTTCCGGATTCTGGCCGATCCACCATCCACTGAATTTGGCATAGGAAGATTCCCCCATGATCGGTGCCACATTGGGATCATAATTGTTGGTGCTGTAGTTCGAGGGTGCGTTGGGATGCGCCTTGTCCAACGGGGCATTGATATCTCGCTGGTGTTCCAGCCCGAAGCAATGGCCAGCCTCGTGGGAAATCGCATCTGCGATCTCTTTGTCAGCCGCTAACGTGTTCCGTCCGTATGCCTTGTCGATATCGTTTGAGAAAACCCAAGCGTCATTGGGGGCATCATTCACAAAGTTACCCTGGACGAGGGTGACGCCGAACGCGGCGGAATGGTACCAGTCATCGTAGCTGCCACCAACAACGGCCCGCAGCATACTGCCAATCTCATAATTTCCAGGATCCTGCGTCGTCACATCGACATTGAAGGGGTCATAATCCTCGGCAACTCGGCGCCAGATTTCTTTGATGTTGTTCAAATCGTCGTCGCTGAACGGCAGATTCGAGTCAATCGGCGTGACGACATTGCGCGAGCCCGAATTCAGGTCGTGATTAAAGATTGGGCTGACCACATTCTTGAATTTGGAATTCCCCGTATCGTTCTGCGTGTGACCGGTGAAGTCCAGGTAGAGCCTGAAGGGCGCGCCGGGATTGCTGTGCAGGACTGGGACATCCGTAAGTGGATGTGCCGTAGCGACGACCCGTTCTTCCAAATGCTCAACAGCGACGAGGGCAGGGGTAACTTCGATCTTCTGGGACCGCAACCTTCTCCGCTTCGATGATCCACCGGCAGTTTGGAAGAATTCGGAGGCCAGATCTTGCAGCCAATAAGTCAGGTTCATGGGAATTTTCGCCTTCTGAGTTTTCTGGTTGCGAAGCCAACTGCGGCCTCGGTTAGTCATTCCCCGCCAACGGTTTAACTGACCCGACGCAGATTCTGGAACATTTTGCGAATAGCCAGAAAGTTCCTGCCAAGTTGAACTCCCGCGTCCGTCGCTGGCCTTTTGCCGGAGTCCGGGGGCGAGTCGAATCTTGTGATGCAACTTCTGTCGTGGTAGGCTGTTGCTGAGAACAGTCGATTGCGAATCGTCCCTGGCCGCGGTAATTCTCGCGTCCACTTCTGCAGCAGGCCGGCATGAGCACCCCCAATCCAGACTCCGTCACGAACTGGATCAACGACCTCAAAGCGGGCGACCCGGACGCGGCACGTAAAGTTTGGGAACGCTATTTCGAGCGGTTGGCCCGGATTGCTCATCAAAAATTGGGGTTGGCGTCGCGGCGGGTGTCTGATGAAGAGGACGTGGCACTCAGTGTCTTTGACAGCCTGTGTCGAGGGGTCATGAACGGGCACTTTCCGCTGCTGACCGACCGGGAAGATCTGTGGAAATTGTTGCATACCATCACGAAGCAGAAGGCAGTGGACCAGATTCGTCACAACGTCCGGCACAAACGTGGCGGTGGGGACGTGCGTGGAGATTCTGCCTTCGGGGTACCATCGGAGGCGGAGACTACCAGTCATGTCGGTGGCATTAACGGCGTGGCGGCCGACGAACTCTCCCCTGATTTTGTGGTCGCGATGAATGAGGAACTTGAACGGCTGTTGGATGGCCTTCGCAACGAAACTCTGCGGCAAGTGGCCGTCTGGCGGATGGAGGGTTATACCAACGTCGAGATTTCCGAACGCCTCGGCGTTACCACGCGCGCAGTGGAGCGGAAGCTCAATTTGATCCGCACAAAATGGTTCGAGGAGATGACTAAGTCCCATCCTGATTAATTGATATTCGCTCCGGAAAATCGAATTCGAAACCAGGGTGACTCATTCGTCCGGTCGTGTGAGTGTTCCGTTCCCCATCCGGCATCGTCAATTCACAGGCTTCCACAATGACCGCCGTTCAATCATCCTCCGGTCACGACTCGCCTGCCGATCGCATCGATAGCCTGTGCGATGCATTTGAGTCGCGGTGGCGGGCAGGGGAGCAGCCGAGGATTGAAGACTTTCTGGTACTGGCCCCAGAGTCGAATCGTTCGGTGCTACTCCACGAGTTGCTGGCCGTCGAAAGGGAATGCCGGCAGCAATCAAGTGCCGCACTGGGGCTGGACGAGGCACTGCGACGATTCCCGCAGGATGCAACATTGGTCCGAGAGCTATTTGAAAAGCCTGCATCCGAAGTGGATTCTGTATTCGCCGCAGAACAAACCAGCTTGCCTGCTGGATCCTCTCCATCCAAACGGCGGGGCCAAGGCCACACCGATCCCCGGTCTACCGTTACCTGGATACGAGACATACCATCTGATTCAGCGACACGCGACTCCGCTTCGACTCCTGACACGCTCCCGCGACAGCGGTTCGGCGACTATGAGCTACTGCACGAGATCGCTCGCGGTGGGATGGGTGTGGTTTACAAGGCACGGCAGCTCAAGCTCAATCGCGTTGTCGCCTTGAAGATGATTCTGGCGGGAGAACTGGCCTCGCCGGAGGCGATCGAGCGATTTCGCACTGAAGCCCAGGCGGCAGCGAATCTCGACCATCGGGGAATCGTTCCAATCTACGAGGTCGGCGAGATCAACGGACTCCATTTCTTTTCGATGGGCTTCGTTGAAGGCCCCAGCCTCGCCACTCGATTGCGCGAGCAGCCGTTGACTTCTCGAGCAGCCGTCGAAATTGTGATCGAAATCGCCGAAGCCATTGATTACGCACATCAGAATGGCATCATTCATCGAGACCTGAAACCGCAAAACATCCTGCTCACACTAGAGGTACGAACGAAAATAAAAGATTTCTGATTGG
>JAQGHS010000871.1 GCA_028291605.1 Planctomycetaceae bacterium
TCCACTCGATTCATGTGCGGAAACGGCCCCAATGGATCCAGCGCAATGGCCTGATCAAGGCACGCCAAAGCCTCCACGAAATAACCCGTATTGAGTAACGCGTCTCCCTGATTATTCCACGCTCCACAGTTGAGAGGATAAATCTGCAATGCCTGTCGATAGTCTTGCAACGCCTCAGGGATTCGATCGAGTTTGAAGAGCGCCGTCCCGCGGTTATTCCAGGCATCCGCATCGGCCGGATTAATGGTGAGCGAGATATCGTAGCTTTCGTAGGCCTCTTGAAAGCGTCCCAGGCTCTCCAAGGCACTACCGCGGTTGTTCCAGGCCAAAGCAAAATCAGGAGTAATCGCTAAAGCCCGATCATAGCTCTCCAGCGATTCGGTATAGCGGCCAATCTGATACAGGGCATTACCGCGATTGTTCCACGACGCCTCCAGATTCGGATCGAGAGCAATGGCCCGATCACAACTGACGAGCGCATCGGAATACCGCCGCATGTTGAACAACAAGTTGCCCCGGTTGTTCCACAAGAACGCATCATCCTGAATGAGTGCAATCGCCTTGTCGTAACTCTCCAGGGCCTCCGCCTGCCGATTCATATCAGCCAGCGAATTACCACGATTATTCCAGACATACGCCAGCAGCGAATCAATCGCCAAGGCCTTGTCATAGCTCGCGACCGCATCTGCAAATCGCAAGACCTCATCCTGAGCATTCCCCAGTTCGAACCAGTCATTCGCCGTCCCCCGCACATGCGCCCGCTCTTCCATCGCGGTGACAATTTCCTCCCACGATTGCGTTTCCTGAGCCGTGCTGATATCCCGCTCAAGCATCTCCAACCGCAGATCCGACTGCCCGCCGCGCGAAACCGCTGCCTGCAAATGCGGCCGTGTCGGGCTCGAAGAAGTGATCGCTTGAGCCAGCTTGGTTTGTAGTTGCTCGGGTCGATACCACACTCGCAGAAAGTCAACGATTAACCGTAAAGGCTCACGCTGGTTCTCTTTCACTTCAAACGACAACCGCATCAAGGGCTCGGTCAGTTCATAGAGCGACTCGCGCCCCCGGGGCGATGAATTGACATAGCCCAACTGTTTCAGCTTCTTCAACTGACTGGCGATCGTCTGTTCCTTCGAGAACAACTGCCGCGAAATCTCCTTCACCGCGAGCGGCTCTTTCTGCGTACAGAGCAACTCAATGATGCGCCGCTGCTGGGGCGCCAGCCAGCGCAATCGTTCCTGATAATACGGCGTGAGACCATCCACCATCTCTTCGAACGGCCCCACTAGTTCATCCAGCGAATCGCGATCAATGAACTCGGCCAGCACCACATACACCCGATGATTGCCCCCGGCCAGATGGTGCAAAGCGCGAACACGCGAACGGCCTTCCGGAGTCCTCAAGTAGGCGACCAGGGTCTCATTCCCCGCCTGTTGCGCAATCTTCAACAGCAGGGACTGGGCCTCCGTGACCGTCAGCGGTTGCAAATGATGGACCGAAAAGAATCCGAAGAACGGAGTCGCCCGACGTGAGATCGCCGCGAACAAGCTTTGCGAGGTCGCAATCTGACAGGCCACAGGATGTTCCTGCAGAAATGCTCGCCACGCCTTCTGGCCGGCATCGCCCAAACCTTTGAACAACTCATCGAGGTTCTCAACCAGCAGCAACAGCGTGTTGTCACCCAGGCATTGCAACAACTGCTGCTCAAGATACCGCTGCCCATCCGCCGCCTGACGATTGAAAGTCTCTTGCAGATGCTGGTCGGAGAACTGTGTCGGATATCCCGCCGACAGTGCACGAAAAATACGAACCAGCAATTCCAGGAACGAGGTACTTGTTTCATCCTCGTTCAACCAGGCCACACGCAAGCGATCCCGCAAAGTCGCGTCGGCATTCACACGATGCCTGATGAGCGACAGCAAGTGCGTTTTCCCGATCCCGCGCGGCCCGACGAACAACAGGTGATGTTTGTCGGCAGTGGTCGCGCTATCGCGAATTTGTTCCAGCGTATCCGTCAACAGATTCTGTCGCTGGACGAAGATCGTCTCCAGAACGGCAGGTTCCGTCCGACTGGGAGTAAAACGCCAGATTTGTCGAGTTTCTGCCATGTAATCGCGATCTCGTAGCCTGACTCGTGAGCGGAATAGCGCTAGCCACCGGTTCTTCGTCAGGACGTCCATCCCGAAAAAACCGGCGGCGAGCGTCTTGCCGCTCACCAGTCGGGCGATGTCTTACTTCTCTGACGACATAAATCACCAAGAATAGAATGGACAACTCATTGGAACTGCATTTCTTCGTGTCCTTTGTGACCTTCTGTTCCAATTCTTTTTTACAGAAGGTCACAAAGGACACGAAGAAATGCGTAGTACAGAGATGTGTAACCTCGGCAGACGGCCGTGGGGCCATCCTACAGTTCGATTACGGAACCAAATCCCGATCATGCCTCCACCAGCGTTCAATCAACGAAAATCGAAAGTCATACGACCCATCTCCGTGATGCGTGATGTAATGATCCAGCTCCAACATGCGTAACAACTGCAGCACGCGGTCGCGCGAACTGAGCGCCGAAGTCTGCGATTGCAACTCAGACATCAATTGCGAGAGTTCCAGCGGCCCGGCGTGCGACGCGACAGTATCCAGAATCAATCTCACCGCTGTCGCATCGTCAGGGTTCGGGTAGTAGTCGCCAATACGATCGCGATAGTGCGTCAGATTCCACGGATCGCTCGCGTCCTGAGTGAAGTGCTCAATAATCTGCAGCACTTTGTCCGGGTCCACGACGCTGCGGCGGTTCTTGAGTTCGCGGACGATGTGATGAATGTAATAAGGAAAACCATCGACCAGAAACGCAATCGCTGCCGTCGCGCGATCCTTGTCCGGACAAACCAGTTGCTCCCCTTCAATCAATCGCTGCGCCAACTGCTGAGCATCCACAAGGTCCAGCGGCGGGACCTCAATCTTGAGCATGTCATTGAATGGCGCATTCCGATACCCATCCGCCTTGAGTCGCGCCAGAATATGATGCAACCCGATCGAACCTGTCAGCACCATGCGAAACGACGGATGACTTTGCCGCAGAGCCCGTAGAGTATCCAGCAATTCTCCGACCGACTTCGCCCCTTCCCGCTGCCAGATATTATCGAGCATGTAGGGAAATTCATCCCAGAAGAACACGAGTTGCTGCTGGCCGCGAGCGTTCGTCAAATCATCGATGGATCGTTCTAGAAAACCCTTCCAATGACGAGTCCCATGCAACTCCAACGCAACCCCAGCGGCTTCGATGCGGTGCTCCTGTAAGAAGCGTTGCGCGCTGTTCGCCACCCGTTTCCACAGTCCCAAAAAGTTCTGAACCTTTTCATAAACCAGCAGGGCAAACTCTTCGGGCGAGTGAACACTCTCCAAATCTTGAAAGACAGGATGCGACCCCGCCCGCGGCTCAGCCTGCATCTTCTTGATGACCGAAGTTTTCCCAATGCGTCGCTCAGCAGTTAGGATGACGCTTTGACCCTCGAGGGTCGTCCAAATTTGTTCGATGAGGCGATCGCGACCGACAACATTTTGCGGTGAGATGCTGCCACCAGGATTCGCTTTCATAGGCACATCCAAGTTCGCGGGGGACGGGTCCAAGGCATCGTGGGACGGGTCTCCAAGCCCGTCCGTCCCCTCTTTCTTCGTGACCTTTGTGATCTTCTGTTCAAATTCTTTTTAACAGAAGGACACAAAGGCCACGAAGATTTAGAAGCGTTCAGTCCATTTCAAGGATGTGGTATTCTGAAGAAGACTGACGGACGGGCCTGGAGACCCGTCCCACGATACGTTCACTCCACATAATACGTCAAACATGACGTACGTCAATTTCAACTTACTTTGTGGTCCACAAAAAAGAGCCCGGCCTTCACTCCGAAAGCCGGGCTCGAATCTATTTCAACCTATTGCATTCGAATGACTTACGTGCTTCCCTCGTAGCAACTCCGCCCGGTATGGCGGCATTCGCCGTCACCTACGAAGTTACGGTCGGGACCGATTATCGTTTGCGTTTTACCGCACCAGAAGTTGCCGTCGCCGGTCACCCGTTTTCCGGGGGGCTGGCCGACGTTTAGATACAGGCCCTTGCACAGCAAGTTCGTACAACGCTCCGCCTGGGGGAGTTGCGACAGTTCGTCAGACATGGCTTACAGTCCTCCTTCCAGTTGACCGACTGCCTTCAACACCGCCCGCTTGACAGCTGTCTTGGCAATCTGCACTTTGTACTCGTTGTTGGACAATGGCGTGGCCTTCGAGACGGCCGCCGCACCGACTGCATTGGCCAAGTCTTCCGTCACCATCTGATTTCGCAGCAGTGACGCCGCTTCCAGCGATACCCACGGCGTCGGAGCCACATGCCCCAGCACCACGCGAGCCGCCCGCACAATGCCCCCTTCGACATCCAGCGTCACCGACGCTGTCGCCAGAGGCCAATCGAGACCTTCCATCTGGAGCACTTCGTAAGTCGCACTGACATGCGTCGGCTCGATCGCCGGCAGCCAGATGTGCGAAATCAACTGCCCCGGCTTCAGGATCGTATTCCCCTGGTTGGCCGACTTTGGTGAGATGTAGAAGTATTCCAGCGGAACGATTTCCACCTGATCCGGAGCCGGGCCGATGATCCGCACCTTGGCTCCCCAGGCAATCAACGCTGGAGCAAACCGCGACGCGTTCACAAACTTCGCCGGTCCTGAATTCCCGAGAATCGCGTGGTACCGGTTGTCGCCCGTTTCCACGAGCGATTCCCCGTCCTTCATCGCCAACAGTCCGTATCCATTCCGGTAGTACCAGCAGTTCGGCAGGTGACACAGGTCGCCGCCTAACGTTCCGCTGGATTGAATCTGAATGGCATGATGGGCATCAGCTACCTGAACCAGCGACAGATAGGGTTTCAACATCGGGCTGGCGAGAACATCGTCCAGCGTCGTAAGGGCCCCGACCCACAGGCCGTCGGCTTCACGTCGCACTCCCGACATCGACTGAATCTGACGCACATCGACCACACGTTCGGGGGCGACCAAGTCGGCTTGCAGCAAGCCCACCAGATCGGTCCCTCCCGCGAGGACCGCCGTACGGCCCCCATGATCCTGCAACAAGCCCACCGCTTCTGCTTCGGTCTGTGGGCTGGCAAATTCAAAATTCTTCATGCCGCGCCTCCTTTACTTTTGCTCAGAGCAGCCAACACACGTTGCGGAGTCAGCGGAACGACGGGCACGCGCACTCCCAAAGCATTCGCGACCGCATTGGAAATCGCCGCACCCGGGGAAATGACCGGCGGCTCACCCAAACCGATGACACCCCGGTTGTACTCACTGTCGGGCTGGTAGATATCGACGACGATTTCGCCGATATCCCCGATCCGCGGCAGCTTGTTAGTCTGCAGGTCGGCATTACTGTACCGACCCGTCTTCGTGTCCATGACACGCTCTTCGCTCAAGGCATAGGCGATACCCATGATCACAGCGCCATAGATCTGACTCTTGGCGGTGAGCTCATCGATAATCAACCCGCAATCTTGCACGGCGACGAACTTATTGATGCGAACGATTCCCGTTTCGGAATCGACCGAGACATCCGCCATCTGCACGCCACCGACGCGGGCACTAGTTAGACCATCTTCAGCCGGTCCTTCGCCCTTCGTTTCCAGGCCCATCGGACCCAGCAACGCGGAAGCTTGCTTCCAGGTGCAGACCTTCTTGTCACCCGAGACGATACTGCCGTCTTTGGCAGCCAGCGTTCCGGCATCCACCTTGTACTTCGCA
>JAQGHS010000874.1 GCA_028291605.1 Planctomycetaceae bacterium
CCCGGCATTCTTCGGCGCGGCAGGCACCTTGATCTCTTTGTCTTCTCCCGAGGCCGAAAACGTCATCCCGGCCAACAGCACGCCGCAAATCAGCAATTGTCGCATCATGGTTATCTCTCCTTGGACACAGAACTTGGACTTGAGAATAGTAGGGCTTGAAAACCGTACTCCACCATTCTGTCGAATTGCGATCCGGAAAATCGACACCCAAGTTCGACATTTTCCAAGTTTTTTTCGGACGGATTGAGGAGGCGTTTCGCGGTTAGATCGGGAGACGTTTATTGGTGAGGACCGGGCGTTGATGAAAATGCGTCTGTGGTAGCGCTGGGTTCAACTACGAATTTGTTTTGAGCACCAAAGGTGCGCGCCAGGCCAGCCCAGGGCAACGCCCTAGGGATGACGTACCAAACAAAGTCGCAAGCCCTGAAGGGGCGCGCTCAATCGGATAGTAACCTCTTAGCGCGCCCCTTCAGGGCTTAACCGCTCTGGCCCGTCCAAACCCAGGGCGATGCCCTGGGTTGGCTTAGCGAGCACCTTTGGTGCTGAAGACTCCCTGGGTCGACCTGGGTTATGTGATATTACCCCCGTTGGAGTCACTTTTGGGCACCGGTTCGAGGGCGCCTATGGAATTTCGGGGTGTTACCTAACCGCACAGCGTGAATGGTCTTGGGGAGCATTCGGAATCAACCGGAAATGCGAAAAGGCTAGATTTTTGGTGCTGCCGAAATCCGGGAGTGGATCGAGGATTTGGTAGAAAAAGGGGATTTTGTCAGTGGTCCTTTGTCATTGGTCCTTTGCCATGTGTTAGATCTCTCGCAATAGGCGGCTTGCGATACGTGCACATAAGAACAAAGACTTCAAAGAATGCGCGAGTTTTATTCTGCCTGGAACGGAAATTCGGCAGGAGTGTCGTTGATCGCACCGCGGTCATACGTGGGCGCAGAGGATGGTTGGAATGTCGCTCGAACGCGATCCGTAGAATACGGTCGACTCCGCGAAGACGTTGGATCACGGAGCGATCCACGACACTCTGGGGTCAATTCCTTGGCCACCGGGATCGCGTCGGTGAACATGAGATCAAAGAATGCAAAGAAAACAGCAACATGGTGCGCGGTCGGCGTGGGTCAGCTCGGATATCGATGAAAATGACTTAACCGACGTGTGGGGAATTAGATAGTTCTCGCTGCCAACACCCAGTAAGTATACATTAGATCAAAGAATTCAAAGAATGCACGGGATTTTTTTCTCTGTAGAAAGCTGCTGCAGCGAGAGTGTCGTTGGAGATCATTGGATAGTCGGCGTGTAAGAGTGTCGCCTCACGAGATGTGAACGTGAAAGCATCTAACTGGATTCTGGGAAAGAAGATAGCGACTCTTGGTCAATTGGGGGCACATGTACGTCAGAACAAAGAATGCAAGAGCGTACGAGAATTCGTGGTAGTCATTGGAGGGTCGGGAGTGAGAGTGTCGTCTCACGAGAGTGGACAATAAAACAAAGAATGCAAAGAGCGCGCGAATTTGGCCCCTGGGCTCCGGAATATGTTCTCATGCCCTGCAGTAGGTCATAACTTGTTTGTGGTACATATGATAGACCCTGTAGGACTAGACGGACCACGTGTAAGACAAATCAAAGAATGCAAAGAATGCGCGGGAATTCGCGCGTCTTTTTAGTGGGCCTGTTGAGAGCGCCCCCGCGGGTCAGACTGACACGGATCATGGGGTCCATCCCTCCCCGGCTGCCTGGCTCCCCTGTTTTGTACTGGTGCATCGAAGGTGGCCGATATAGAGTGGTAAGTTCAAATGGTTTGCTGGACGGAACATCAATCGATCAGTGACAACTGACGAGGAATTCGAATCACATGTTGGAGTTGGAAACGCTTTCTGGGCGGCCGGGAAAAATGTCGCGGCGCGGTTTCTTGCAGGCGGGGTTTCTGGGCATTGGAGGCCTGTCTCTCGCTAATCTGCTCGAGCTGAAGGCAAAGTCCTCCGTCAAGCCGGTCCAGAGCGATACCGCTGTCATCCTGCTGTGGTGTGGTGGCGGGCCGAGTCAGCTTGAGACGTACGACATGAAGCCGGAGGCTCCGAGCGAAATTCGGGGACCGATGCGGCCCATCAAGACGAACGTGTCGGGCATTGATGTTTGCGAACTGTTGCCGCTGCACGCGCAGATGGCGGACAAGTTCTCGCTGATTCGGTCGGTGAGTCACGGCTCGGCCGGTCATCCTGACGGCACGTTCCGGTTCACCAGCGGGTTCGGCCAAGACAAGGTCGGCGGGATGCTGGCGACGGAATCCAAGCACCCCTGCCTCACCGCGGTCGTCAATCGAGCCCTGGGGATCACCCGTAATGGCATGCCCGTGTCGCTCGACCTGAGCAGCGGGTATCGGTGGTACGGGTCTCCGGGTTACTGGGGCGAGATGTATCGGGTGCCGGTGGCATCGCGTGGGTTGGAGAATTGGCGATTGCAGATTCAGCCCGGCCAGATGGAAGTGCGCCGGTCGCTGCTCGCCCAGTTTGATCGCTTGCGGACCGATCTGGATCACAACGGCAATCTCGAAGCGGTGGGTTATTTTCAACAACAGGCGGCCGAGATTCTGCTCTCGAACAAAGCCCACGAGGCGTTTGATGTGAGTAAAGAAGATCCCCGGCTCCGCGACCGGTATGGCGTGGAGTGGGGTGAGCAGTGCCTGATTGCCCGACGGTTGGTCGAGCGTGGTGTCAATCTGGTCACGGTGGCTGTTCCCGGCCGAGCCCCCGGCAGCCTGGGCAAGAACTACGACTGGGACGATCACGCGGTGAACTGGGATTTGATCGAGGCGATGCGCGATCGCCTGCCGTTCTACGATCGCACCGTCTCGACGCTGATCGAAGACCTGCATCAACGCGGATTGAACAAGAAGGTCCTGCTGCTGGTGACGGGCGAGTTCGGCCGGACGCCGCGCGTCGATAACAACTCACCAGGCCGCTTTGGCCGCGACCATTACCCGGCCGCGATGTCGATGCTGATCTCGGGGGGCTCAGGGCCGCTCGGTTCAGTAATCGGTGCCACTAATAGTAAGGCGGAATATCCCACCGACCGGCCGCTTAGTCCCGATGATATCCGTGCGACATTAATGCGTCATCTGGGCATCGACTATACGCAAGAATTCCCTGACAACGCGGGCCGACCGCTGCCGTTGTGCTATGGACGGCATCTGGCTGAATGGGCGTAATGAGCGGACTGGGGTCGACTTTGCGCCCACGCTCGACTAGCTCTTTGACAAGAATCTTTCACGCAGGCGACAGGCCGCCGCAGACAGACGGCAGAGCTTTTCATACGCCTCGTCGATGCTGGGGGGTTCGCCGGCATCGGGGGCGAAGCCGCAGTCGGGGTTCAGGGCGATGCGTTCCGGGGAGACGAACTTGGTCCCTGCGAACGCAATGGCTTCAATGTTCTCGACCGAAGGCATTTGATCACTACGAACGTCGACCACGCCCATGCCCACGGAAAGATTCGGCGGTAACAGGGCGAGGTCTCCCACGTCTCCTGTGTTGGGGTAGGCGAACTCCAGGTTGACGCGATCGATTTTGGCGTCGGCCAGACGCGGCAGGATCGGCTTGTAATCGCCGGTCACGTCGCTGCGCCGCTTGCACACACTATGACAGCAATGCAAATGGACTTCCGCTTTCAAGCCGGCCGTGATGCGGTTGATGGCGGCGAGTGCTGCTGGAAACTGCTCGTCGATATTCCAGTCGCGGCGGAGGCGTTCGTCGTGCGTCTCTTCGCCAGCGGTCAGGTGCCGATCGCAGAAGTAGGTGAGCGCCGGGTCGTCGAGTTGCACGATGTCGATCCCTGCGGCAACGACCGCCTGGGCTTCGCCCGCGATGATCTCGGCCAGATGGTCGGTGAAGTGTTCCAGCGTGGGATACGCGTCGCGACTGTAGTCTTCATGCCAGTAGCGAACGGCGATGAGAAAGGGACTCGGTAAGGCAAACTTCGTGCAGCGGTCGGTATTTTCGACGAGAAACTGGGCATCGGCAGCGAAGACCGATTCGGGGGCCTGCATGCGACGGACCACGACGTCGGTCATCTTGACTTCGCCGTGATGTTCGAACTGACGGCACCTTTCGAAGCCCCCCACGCGGGTGAGAAACTCACCGACGTAATGTGTCCGACGCCATTCCCCGTCACTAATCACATCGATCCCGGCCTGCTCTTGCAGCCCGATCGCGAACCGCACCACGTTATCGAGCTGCTGCTTAAATCGAGCCGCCGGCATCGCATTACGCTGCGCCAACAGGTCCCGTACGAATTTCGGTCGTGGCAGCGAGCCGATGACTTGAGTAAACAGCAACGGCAGTTTCTTGGTACGTTCCGTGCGCATCGATCGTCCTCATATTTGAGAGCTATTCGGGCCGATATCGCGGTCATTTTACTCGTCAAGCAGGTACGTATACCAGCCATGCGACGGCCGGGGCGGCCATCCTACGGGAAGCTGCCGAGGATTGTCTCACCCGTCCGATCAACAAGGGGATATTGGGGGGCCAGATCGTGCCTCAGATAAATCGAGTAGGCATCGTCCTGATACACCATTTGCCAACGCGGTTTGCCCGTGCCGGCGGTCATCTCTGCGAGCAGTTTGCCGGACTTGCTCCACCACGGCATCAGGATGGCATCGGGGCGGTAGTGGTCGAGCATTGCCTGCCAGCCGGATTTGCCTTGGTAGAGGCCCTCGAGTTGTTCGACTTGGCCCGGGGGGAAGGCGACTTCATAGCGGCCGTCTGTGCTCACCTGGACTGCGGGATACAGCTTCCAGGTGACGAAGGCTCCGATGTTGTAGGGGGTGTGCAGATTCCCTCGAAAGTGGTGTTCGGCGAGATAGTCGACGGCCCCTGCGGGATAAATTGGGTCGGCGAACGGAGTCGTAATGGGAGACGTTGGAATCTGAGGCGACCAGAAACGGAAACGGCAGGCTGTGAACAGAGCGAGGACTCCCAGGATCAGCCAGAACGCACAGACCCAGCGTGGCCGGCGATACCACAGACCGATAACTTTGTCCCCTAATGGGGTTTGCTCGATCCACGGTGGAGCACAGCACAGCCACACCACAGCATAGATTGACAGATGCCGTGCGTGCTGGAATGCCAGGAGCGCGGGCACCAGGACCATGGCGATGCCGGGCAACGATCGAATTCCCTTGCGGCGAAGGGCATACAAATTGATGAACTGCGAGAAGACTAGCACCGCGAGCAATTCATAGGCATCAAGTCGCCACAGCGGGTTCCATTCAGCAATGGGCCTGCGAGGCAGCAGTACGGCGCGCCATAAATAATGGTAGTAATCTAGTCCATAAGGATTGACGGCGATCAACGCGGCCATGGCGAACCAGCACGCCAGAAGATGTTTAACCTGCCACAAGGCCTGCGAGATGGATTTTCTCTCGACTGCGTCTCTAACAAGTTGTTCGAGCGTAAAAATCACAAATAACCCCAGCCCCACCAGGAACCCCGCATGCAGATTCAGCCAGACAACATACGCCAGCAACCAGACCGGGATCCACCACCTGCGTTGACTGGTCGCAACCGTTAGTAACAATTGTAAACCGACCAGGA
>JAQGHS010000881.1 GCA_028291605.1 Planctomycetaceae bacterium
TCAATCACATCCGATTCCCCTTGTTGCCAGAGGACAAAGCGAAAACGCCCCACGGTGGCTCCGGCATCCGCCAACTTGTTATAGAGTGCCTCGCCGGGCAGCCATTGCCGCGATGAGGTCCCCCCGACCGCCACATTCACAAAGCCCACCGGCACCCGCAGCAGCGGGACCAGCAAGTCACCCAGCGGCGGCCAGATGGTTCCCCCATTGGCCGAGTTGGGCTGCGGGTCATGAGCAATCACCCAGGCCTTCTTCGCGACGCTATAAGAGGAGACCCGCCCTAGAGGCTCTTCGACTTTCATCATCTCGTCATTCGCCCCGTCGGCATAGGACTGCCCGGCGATGACAAATACTTCGCCGACTCCCACCGGTTCCACCGAGCCTGAGGCGACCGTCTTATCTTTCAAGACACTGCGAATTTCCAGGCGATACCAGCCCCCTGCAGGAACTTTGGCCTGCCCCGAGAAAACCTTTCCCGAGTGCTTCCCCGTGAACTGTGACCACTCCGTTCCCTTGCCAAACGCACCCGGCAGTGCCACGACACGGTATTCGACAATGGCAGCTTCCGCCGCTGGAAGATATCCACTGACCGGCATCATGGCAAATCCCAGCGCCGGCCCGCCGATGGCATGCTCGTGAGCTTGCACGGGATTGAAGCCTTCACGCTGGACAACTTGATTGGGGACCGGGCTGGTCAGCGTTACCTTTTGTTCGTCAGCGTGTGCCACAGTCAGGGTGCTGGCGAAGAAGAGCAACGAAAGTGCGAACGAAAATGGTCGATTCATGAAGTGCCTCATGCTGTAGCCCGACTCTCTGAGTCGGGAGTATTGGGATCGTAGGAACCCGACTCAGAGAGTCGGGCTACACACCAGGAATGTCTAACGAAACTGCAGTTGATCATAAGAGTTCGAACCACGAATCACACAAATGACACGAATCGAAATCCTGAAAACTGAGCGTCCATGAAGAGCGACTGTCTTCCAAATTCGTGTCATTCGCATTATTCGTGGTTAAAAAAATTCCCTCGCTCGATCTGCGATAAACCACGAACTTCGGGTTTTGATTGACGTTCTAAATCTTCTTCGACAACCGTTCCGCCAAGCGTTCCAACGCCGGGCTGATGTCGAGTTTCCCCATGTGGATATTGATCAGGCTGAACGAATCATGATTTGCGAGCGCCGCGGTCAGGGCCTCCTCGAGTTCCCCTTCCGTCTGCACTTCGAAACCGCGGCCTCCCCCCAGGAACTCAGGGAGGCGATGGTAGTTCCAGTTCAGGATATCGTTAAACGGACCTTCCTGCAGAAAGCGTTCGGTCGTGTAGCCTTTGTTGTTAAGCACCAGAATAATCGGGCAAAATCCGTAACGGACCGCCGTCGATAATTCCAGGCAGGTCATCTGAAACGCACCGTCGCCCACCAGCACGAGCGGTCGCAATTTCAGATTGCCAAATTGCGCTCCAATCGACGCCGGAATCGCAAATCCCATCGATGTATAATAAGCCGGACTGATAAACTCTGTATGCCGGTAGATCGTCAGATCCGACGCTCCAAACAGGCAATCGCCCACGTCAGCCACGACGACCATGTTCTCATCGAGCAACTCATTAATCCGTGCGAAGAGTCGCCTATTGGTCACGGGAGCGTTCGGTTTTGCCTTATAAGGAGCCACCACTTCCTTAGTCTTGGGCAGCTTGGCTACCGGTGGCTTCAACTGGGATTTCAACAGGCCCTGCATGAAGTCTTCCAGTAGCACATCATGATAGTGATGATGCCGGATTCGCAGTTGTTCGCTCGTGATGTAGAGACATTTCCCCGGGTCGAGATTGGCAGTAAAGATGCCGAGATTGATGTCGGTCATAAACGCGCCGAGCAAGATCACGCAGTCGCTCTCTTCGACATATTTGCGAACGTGCTCACGCCCCATCGCTCCTTCATAAACACCCAGATAGAGCGGATGCTTTTCGCTAACGACTGACTTGCCCAACAAGGTTGAACACATCGGAATGCCCGCTTGTTCGGCCAGCTTGACCACTTCGCTGCCGAGTCCAAACCGATGCATCTCGACACCCGCGATGATCACCGGGCGACGGCTCGAATTGATCATCTCTTTGGCTTCCGCCAAAGCTTCTTTCAACACCGCGGGATCGCTAACGAGTTCTTCTGTCGCCGGCTGATGCGGATAAACGGCCTTGGCCTGGACTCGGTCGCGAGGAATCTCCATGTAGACCGGCCGCTTGTATCGCAGTGCCGCAGCCAGGCAGCGATCGATCTCACGAAACGCGGTCAGCGGATCATCCAGCGAGGCATTCGCAACGGTAATCTTCTCGAAGACCTCACGTTGGGTATTGAAGTCTCGCACCTTGTGATGCAACAGGGGATTGTTGCGGCGTTCATCCATTCCCGGCGCGCCGCTGATCACCACCACTGGCGACTTTTCGGCATAGGCTCCCGCGATGGAATTGACGAGACTCAAGCCACCCACGCAGTACGTAACGCAACAGGCCCCCAGGCCCCGCACGCGGGCATAGGCGTCCGCCGCATACCCGGCGCAGTCCTCACGAGTCGCCCCGATCACTTCGATCGGGCTGTCCTGCAACATCCCATAGAACTGCAGGACGAAGTCGCCGGGGATGCCGAACACGTGTTTCAGGCCATGATCCTGCAACCGTTGAATCAGATAGCCGCCAATCGTCTGCGGCGGCTGGCCGGGAGAAAACGGGGGCGGAGGAGGGGGCGGGGAATTGGACGAGGTCTTCGATTTCTTGGCGGCCATGCCGGACGTCTCCCCAGAAAGGATGTGCTGATCTCAGTTGAGTGGGTGCGGCCGGCAAACCGCGCATTCCATGTGCAGTCTATTGCCAGCTAGGGAATTCTGGTGCGTGTCGTCCATCGGGTCAAGGCGTGTCGTTTTTGTATTCGCGGAAACTCGCGTGATTCCCGGTGAGCCTGGCGGCGTAAGCTCCAGGATTCTTCGTCGTGGGATAGGCATCCTGCCTGTCAATCGTGAAGCGACAAAGCGATGAACCAAGAATCTGTGGCGATCAAAGTGACGATCGTAAGATGAATAGACTTCGGGTTTGTCACTTAAGGTGACAAATGACAGGCTGGAAGCCTATCCCACGTGGAATCAAGTCATTGAACGCCTACTGTTTCCTCCAATGATGCGATACATTGCGCAACATCTCGCCCGCACCTGCGCGATTCAATTGGATACGACAAAATGACGGTTCGCCGCACGATTCCCCTGCATGTGAAGATCTTGGTCGGGTTGCTCGTCGGAGCCACCCTGGGCCTCAGCGCGAACGCATTCAGTCTTTATGGTCAGGACCATGGTTTTCCCCAAGCGCGGAGTTATGTCGATCTGTGTGCGCGGATCGCTGATCCGATCGGTCAGATCTTCCTGCGTCTGGTCTTCATGGTCGTGATTCCCCTGGTTTTCTCGGCCCTGGCCCTGGGGGTCGCGGGGATGAAGGACTGGGGCCGTCTGGGACGAGTGGGCCTGAAGACCTTGATGTTTACGGCCATCTTGTCGACCAGTGCAGTCCTGATCGGCGTGGGACTGACGAATACGTTGCAGCCTGGGCGCTGGCTGTCGGTGGAAAAGCAGAAGGAGCTCAGTGCTAAGTACAGCGATGATGCCAGCCAGAGCGTGGCCAAGGCCAAGAAGGCCAAAACTCTCGACGTCATCTTGCTCGACATCATCCCCAAGAATCCATTCCAGGAAATGGTCGGGGCCCTCGACGGCACGTCGCCCGGTGGCGGCATGTTATCGGTGATGTTTTTCTCATTGATGTTCGGCCTCGCCCTAACCCGAGTGCCAGAGAATGCCGACATCCTGGTCGGGTGGCTGGAAGGCCTGCAAGCCGTCTCCATGGTCATCATCGGCTGGGCAATGCGTATCGCGCCGCTGGCCGTCGCCTGCCTGGTCTTCAGCCTGACTTCGCGCCTCGGTCTGTCGATACTGCCGCCGCTGCTGGGCTTCGTCGGGACAGTCCTGTTGGCGTTGAGCTTGCAGATGTTCGTGGTCTATCCGGCCCTTCTGTGGTGGATGACTCGGCGGTCTCCGATCCAGTTTTTCTCGCAGATCTCCGAAGCCATCTGGACCGCATTTGGAACATCCTCCTCCAACGCCAGTTTGCCGACTGCCCTCCGCGTGGCACGTGAAGAATTGTTGTTACCCGACGAGGAAGCTCGATTCGTATTAACGATCGGGGCCACCGGCAATCAAAATGGTACGGCACTCTATGAAGGGGTGGTCGTCTTATTTCTGGCCCAGGTGTTTCACGTTGAATTGACCGTTACGCAGCAAATTATGGTCGTATTGATGTCGGTCTTAGCAGGGATCGGCACCGCGGGAGTGCCGGGAAGTTCGCTGCCGATGATTGTGGTGGTGATGCAATCGGTCGGCGTACCGGGCGCGGGCATCGGGATCATCCTCGGGATCGACCGCATTCTCGACATGTGCCGGACGGTGCTGAATGTGACCGGAGACCTGACCGTAGCCGCCTGCGTGGCCGGCCGCCCGAAGGCTCCAGACAGTTCAGCCGTAGGATAGGCATCCTGCCTGTCCGTTTATTCTTGAGTGACAGGCAGGATGCCTATCCTACGAAAAAAGTCAACCATCCATGGAACTTCGAGCCTTCGCCGAACGCATCCTCCAGTCCACAACGATTGCCGAGAAACTCTTACCACTCGACCAGCCCGCGACCGACGCGGCACCCGGTACGGCCTGGCGGGTGGATGCTCCGCGCCGCCCGGACAACTTGCGTTTTGCCGGCCGCAAGCAGGCCCCGCCGATGCCTCTGCCAAAAACATTTCGTGATCCGTCAAAACGCGCCCTCGCACACCACATCATGGCCAATCACGAGCTGCAGGCTCTCGAAGTCATGGCCTTCACGTTATGCGCCTTCCCGGATGCGCATCCTGAATTCCGCCTGGGGATCGCCCAGATCATGGCGGACGAGCAACGCCATACGCGAATGCACATCGAGCGAGCCGCTCTGCTGGGACTACAATTTGGAGCCGTCCCCGTCAACGGCTATTTCTGGGACAAGGCCCAAGCCTTCACCTCGGTCCTCGACTATCTCGCAGGCCTGCCGCTCACGTTCGAAGGGGGCAATCTGGACCACACACTCGAGTTCGCCGAGTCCTTCGAACTCGCGGGGGACTCACGCAGTGCAGCCCTGATGCGAGTCATCCACCGCGACGAAATCGAACACGTGCGGTTCGGCATCGATTGGCTCCGCAAATTGAAACCGCCCGAGCAGTCCGAGTGGGACGCCTACGTCTCGCACCTGCATTTCCCTTTAAAACCCGAGAAATCCAAAGGAAAAACATTCCATCGCGAACCGCGTCTCCAGGCTGGTTTGAGCGAAGAATTCCTCGCGGAATTATCCAAGGTTGAACCCACGCCGCCGGACCAGATCAAGCGCGGGATATCAAAGTAGCCTTCACGCTCCGCGTGAAGAAAGCCGAGCGCGCAGCGGACATTGAATGCCTCAACCGTTTGTCCGCGCGCTCGGCCAACTTCACGCGG
>JAQGHS010000601.1 GCA_028291605.1 Planctomycetaceae bacterium
TCGTTGATCGCTCCGCGATCGAAACGCGAGCGCAGATTCGGGTGTTAAAAAAAACCAAGTTGATCCGTAGTGCAAAGTCACTTCCGCGCTCGCGTTTCGATCGCGGAGCGATCAACGACTCTCACCCGACTCAGAGAGTCGGGCTACAGGTTGCGACTTCGTGCAACCGATCTGCTAAAATCCAACGCATGAAATTCATTCATGCGGCAGATCTGCACATCGATAGTCCTCTGCGAGGCCTCGAAGAATACGCCGGTGCGCCGGTCGAACGCGTCCGCAATGCCACGCGCGAAGCTCTCGTGCGACTGGTCGATCTCTGCCTTGATCAGCAGGCGGCATTTCTCATCGTCGCGGGAGATTTGTTCGATCACGACTGGAAGGATTTCAACACCGCCCTGTTCGTGGTGAAGCAATTTCAGCGGCTCGACAAGGAGGGAATTCCGGTTTACGTCATCCGCGGAAACCACGACTCACGCGCCGAGATGTCGCTACAAGTCCCCTGGCCGACCAGTGGTCGTTTCAAGCTATTTAGCCACAAACAGGCTGAAACAGTCGTCCTGCCGGAGTTGGGAGTCGCCATCCATGGAATGAGTTTCGCCGAACGTCACGTTCGCGAGAGCTTACTCCCCAAATACCCTGCCCCGCTGAGTGGCATGTTGAATATCGGAATCCTGCATACCAGCGCGACCGGAGCGAGTGGTATCGAGGACCACCCGAGCTACGCTCCCTGCACGATCAAAGAGCTCGTCGACATGGGTTATCAATACTGGGCCCTGGGACATGTCCATCAACGACAGATTCTGCACGAAGGGGCCTGCCGCATTGTTTATCCCGGGAATACGCAGGGCCGCCACATTCGAGAAACCGGACCGAAGGGCTGTGCCGTCGTCACGGTAGAAGATGGCGAAATCGAGAACATCGACTTTGTCTCAACCGACGTCCTGCGTTGGAAAGAGGTTGAGCTGGAGTTGTCCGCGCACCATCAGCTCGACGACCTGTATGAGCTGGTCGCAACCCAACTCAAGGCTGAGCTGGTCGCGGCGGACGAGCGGCTATTGGGAGTGCGGCTGAAGATCCAGGGGGGCTGTGCGGCTCACCGGCAGCTTAACAGCGATGCTGCGCGACGCGAAGCCGATGCGGCCTTGCGGGCGCGTGTGGGCGAGATCTCCGACGACGTCTGGCTCGAGAAAATCAAATGGCAAACGCGGCCCCCCGTCGATCGAAACGTGCTGAAAGAGGGGCAGGATTTTATCGGCGAGCTGCTAAGAGACGTCGACCAACTGGCGGCCGATGACACCCAGTTCGCCGCATTTCTCGCCTGTCTGCAGCCGCTGATCGACAAGACAGAATCGGATTTACAGGCTGGTCGCGACGAAGATGACAAATCCGAAAAGCTGATTGATTTCGAGAGTGCAGCTCAGCGACGCGACTGGCTGAAGGCGGCTGAAGGGCTGTTGTTAAATCAGCTCACAAAAGACGACTAATTGAACATATCAACGAATCTTCGGCAGAACGAGATGAGATTGTATTTTGGTGTGCATCCCGGAGGGATTAAAGAGAGTAGCCGGTGGTTGAGCGCAGCGACACCACCGGTGAGTGGCATGATGTGTATTCGACCCTGGAGGGGTCGCAGATCAACGTTTCTGCGACCCCTCCAGGGTCGGAATTCGATTGTTTAACGCATTCCGGTGGTGTCGCTGCGCTCAACCACCGGCTACTCTCTGCGACCCCTCCGGGGTCAAAACATTGCCTGCCGGCTAAATCAATACGAAACTTTGAAAGTCCCACCCCCACGTTCTGGCGAGCGTGGCTACTTCCCAATGTGACGGAACACCTATGCGTTTGCGAAGGTTGCACGCTTTTCGTTATGGCCACTTTGCCGAAGCCTCGCTCGACTTTGTCGGGAATGGCTTGCAGGTCATTCACGGCCACAACGAAGCGGGCAAATCAACCCTGTTGCAATTTGTCCGTGAGATTCTATTTGGATTCGTGGTCCAGAACCCCTATGCGTTTGCCGGTGAAAAGCTGGAAGGCGCTGCGTTGCTCGAACTGGCCGATCGCCGGTCGATCGAACTGCGGCGGCGGAAAGGACGTCCCGACAATTTGACCCTCAGTCAAGGGGGCGAGACCGCCGGCTCGAACGAAGCCGAAGTCCAATCGCTGCTTGGTGGAGCGAACGCGTCACTCTATCAACGTGTGTTTGCGTTTGGGCTGGATGAGCTTGCCACCGGACAAGACAGCCTCAAGATGGAGGCCGTGCAGAACGCCTTACATGGCAGCGGCGTCGGTGGATTGATTCATCCCCAGAAAATACTCGACCTGCTCTCTAAAGAAGCGACCGAAATCTTCAAGGAAAAAGGCAACAAGCAGGAAATCCCGGCAATTTGTGCGGAAATCAAAAAGCACACCACGGAACTCAAAGCCAAGATCACCAAGACCGAAACCTATTTGCAGCGCAAGCGGGATCACGACGCGGCGCGAGACGAAGCGGAACGCCTCGCCGAGCAATTGTCGCAACTGCGACGTGAATACGCGCAAGTCAAGAAGCTGGCGACGGCCTATCCGATCTGGCGAGAATTGTCCGAACTGCACGAGCGACGCAGCGGATTGGGAGCCGTCTCGCCACTGGCGGGCGACTCACGCCAGAAGTTCGACAAGTTGCAGGATGAACTGAAACGCCTGGCAAAAGCGAGCGGGACACTCGAGCGAGACATTCAACATAACGAAGCCGAATTGCAAAAGAATCCGGCGCAGGATGAATGGTTGAATTTACGCTCACAGATCGAACGTGCGCGGGAACTCATCAAGTCGGTTGAGGAAGCCCGCCGGGATTTGCCTTTGCTGCAAGCGGAACTCCATTCGAATCAACAGCAAGTCCGGCACGGAATTGAAGACGTCATCGCCCACTGGACTGTCCGGCATCTCGAGGATTTTCGCTGCGATGCCGGTCAGCGCCGCCGGTGCGAACAACTGGCCGAAACCAAACGGGAACTGGATAACGAATCGATTCGACTGACCGAGCGTGAGGCCGCACTCACGAAGGAGCGGGCGGAGACTCAAGCGGATCTGGCCGCCATCGGCGAGATTGCGGACGTCACGGCCCTGCAAGCATTGCTCAATAGTCATGCCGATCAGGTGGCGCGAGAGACCGAATTAGCTCGCCTGACGAAGGAGCAATCCAAACAGCAGCGTGCGCTGACCACACTGATTCGCAAGCTATCGCCTCCCCTGCCCGCTGGCACGACGCAAGTGGACACGCTGCCCGTGCCGCCGCTCGAACAGATCAAGCATTTTCAGTTGCAATTCGCGGAGACGCGGAAACGAGTCACCTTCGCAGAACAATCTCTGTCCGAAGCGAATGAACGTCTGCAACAGCAGTCGCGGGATCTGGCAACTGCTCGTGGCAGTTTGCAAGAGATCCCCACGCAGCAAGGACTTCGCGATCTTCGGGCACAGCGAGATGCCACCTGGCAGCAGATCCAGCAGCAGTTCATCACCGGACAGGCCACGGCACCCAACAAGCCTCAAACGATTGAAAAGCCCGCTGAATCACTTCCGGCAGAATTCGAACGTGCCACAATCGCGGCCGATCACTATTCCGACAAGATGTTCAGCAACGCCTCACTGGTCCATCAACAGGAACAGGTTGATCAATATCAATCGGCATGGGCGACGAAGCAGGAAGAGCTGACCGCCCAGTTGGCTGCGATGGGCAAACTCGCCGACCAGTGGCGAGTCCTGTGGCAGTCTTGCGCGTTCGAACCCTTCGACCCCGATACGATGGTTGCTTGGAAAAGCCAGCACGATCAAGCGTTGGAACTGATCGCCAAGCTCGCAGATCTGCAGGAAGATATTGCCCGACTGCAAGCTGACAGCCAGGCGTTTTCCATGCGATTGACGTCGGCATTGCCTGAGTTTCAAGGGGGACCGGAACAGCGGCTCGAGGCGGCTCAACAGCGGGTCGCGCACTGTCAGCAGCAAACCCAGGAACTGAAAACGTGCCAACGCCAGATGGCGAGATTCGATAAATCTGCCGAGCAACTGACCGACGAACAACAATCCCTGGCACGGCGACGCGACGAGTTCATACGCGACTGGCAGAGTTGGCTGACAGCACAGCAGTTTCCCACTGACTGGCAGCCCGACCTGGCCATGACGGTCATCAGCCGCCTGCAGAGTTTGCGCGACAAGCTGCAACAGATCCCCGGATTGGAAAACCGGATCGCGGCGATGAGCCAGCGGTTGGCGGAATTCGATCCGTTCGTGCTCGAACTGTGCGAACAAGTCGCACCGGACTGGAAGCTGCAGCCGACAGAGGTCGCCGCACGTCATCTAGCCGATCGTCTGCAGGCGGCGATCAGCACCGACCAGCGACGCAATGAGTTATCACGCGAACTCCAGAAGCAGCGGCTGAAACTGGATGAAGTCCAGCAACAGCAACTCCTGGCACGAAGCGAACTTGAAAAATTGCTGGAGTTGGCCCAAGCCACGACTGATGAGCAGTTTCTGCAGGAATCGCACCGGGCAGAAACGATTCGCGACCTCGAGCAGCAAATTGCGGCCAAGGAACAACAGCTGACGCATCTGCGAGAATTCGAAGAGGAAGCGGCATTCACACAGCAACTGCAGGCCGTGGATTACCCTGCGCTGGAAGCTTCTCGCCAGGGTCTCGAACAACGCATTCGCGAATTGGAAGATCAAGAGCGGCAAGCCAACGAACGCAAGGGAGCCACGGGCCTCGCACTGGATCAGTTGGATGGCAGCGCTGCCGCTGCTGAGATCCAGAGCACGATCACCGAGCGACGTGCCGCTTTGGCCAATGCTGTGGATCGGTATGTTCCGTTATTATTTGCTCGCCAATTGCTGCAACAGACTTTGCAGCGCTTCGAGAAAGAATCGCAACCGGAGATGCTGCGAGAAGCGTCAGACCTGTTCTCGGCGATGACTGGGGGACGCTATCACCGAGTCGAACGCCCGCGCGATGCCAATCGCCCGCTGCTAGTTTACCGCGCGGACAATAATGAAGATCTAGAACCGGATCAACTGAGTACTGGCACGCGCGAGCAACTGTACCTGGCAATCCGGCTGGCCTATGTCCTGCACTATTGCACGAAAGCGGAACCGCTGCCCATCGTGTTGGATGATGTGTTGGCGAACTTTGATCCGGTTCGGACCCGACGTACGCTGGAGGCCTTGGGAAACATCACCGACCGCGTGCAGGTCCTGCTGTTTACCTGCCATCCGCACGTGGCGGAACTGGCACAGGATGTCTTCCCTGACTTGCAACCGATTGCCGTGCCGAGTTCCAAAGTAGGAGCGGCAGCGAATTAAAAGAGGCAGCGAATCAATGTAAATGACACAGATGACGGCCAACAATGCATCCGGTTGGTCATCAGGTTATAAACCACGAATAACACAAATGACACGAATCACATTTCTATAGAATTCGTGTCATTTGTGTTATTCGTGGTTCAAAGACTCTTCTTCACATGGTCAAAGAGAGATGCCATACGAGTTTCAGGTTTGGGTAGTCATCCTGAATTGCTTCATTCGCTGTCTCCTTTAATTCGCTACAAAATTTAAATAGAAATCCTGGAGATTAATTCGATGCGATCGTCGGCAACCAGCGTCGTCGTGCTTTTCATTGGTTTCAGTGGGCTGTTTCCCATTCGTCTGCAGGCCGCCGATATCTGGCCCTCGCTGCCGGTCGCGAACGGCACTGTGAAAATTCCGGCTCAGGAATGGCCGCTCAAGCCGGGCCCGCGACAGGTGCTGGTGACCATTCACTTCCCCGGCGGCAAGTTGGCCCACGTGACCGAGAAAACCGGCCTGATGTTGTCGTTGCACAACTGGGGTGGAACCGGATGCGCGGGGACGGCGAATCCTGTCCAACTGGCCGATCATTTCAACGTCGTTTGTTTGTGCGTCGACTACCTGCAAAGTGGCGATAAGGATTTGCCAGAACTGGAACCGTATGACTTCGGTTACTTGCAGGCTTTGGACGCATTGCGGGCCTTGAGCTGGCTCGAGAAATCGCTGGTCGAACAGAAGATCGCATTCACGAAGGGTCGAGTCTATGCCACGGGCGGTTCGGGTGGCGGGAATGTGACGTTGATGGTTAATAAGCTCGCCCCACGCACGTTTGCCTGTAACATCGACATGTGCGGCATGACGCGGTTGACCGAGGACATGGCTTTCAATCTCCCCGGTGGAACTGGTTTGAATGCCCGGTACAGCCGGGATCCGAACAATCCGTTTTACCTGACGCCCGATCACCAGCAGTTGCGATTTGTCGGCGATCCGACGCATCTGGAAGTGATGAAGAAGCTGGGGAATACGGCGCGCGTCATCGTGATCCACGGCGTTGAGGACACGGCCTGCCCCGTCGCCGATGCGCGGGAAATGGTCGCCAACATGGAAGCGGCCAAGCTGACGGTCGAACCCTGGTTCATCACTCCTGCCGAGGTCGATGGCAAGGCGATCCTGAGCCCCGGGCATTCCCTGGGTAATCGCACGCTGATCGTCTTTAAGGTCGCCGATCAGTACTTGCTGCCCGACAGCCCGAAGGCCGCCGTACGAGCCGGAGTCAGCGATTTCGAACGCCGTGAGGATATTGTTTATCCCACCGCCAACGGGAACTTTGTGATCTCGTATGCGGAGGGATATCCAGTCGGGCGGTTTGAAAAGAAGGTGGACAAATAATTTGGAATGCGGTGATGACTCACTGCAGTCCAAATTCGAATCTTCGCCTATGTCGTCGTCAGATCAAACGGAATCGTCTTCTTCCCGTTGGTTCCGAACGAAGTATCCAGTTCGCCTTCGGAATCAATGCGAGTGACGGCAAAGTCGGTATTCGACGGGTCTGAGGCCATCGCCGCTCCGACGATCACAATCTTGCCATCCGACTGCAACGCCATGCCGTTGGCAATGTCGTAGTCGCTGCCCCCCATGTTGAACGGAATCGACTTCTTACCGTCGCTGGCGAAGAGCGTATCCAGTTCTCCGACCGACGTCAGCCGAGAGACCGAGAAGTCAAAGTCACCAGAGGAACTCACCTGCGAGAATCCGCCCAGGACGATACTGCCGTCAGACTGCACGGCGACTCCGGTGGCTTCGTCTTCGTTGTCAGCTCCCAGATTGAAGGCCACGGTCTTACGACCGTCGCCACTGAAAGTCGTATCCATAGAGCCGTTTTTCTTGAGACGGGCGATCGCGAAATCGCCGTCGCCATTCGTCGCAGATGCGGAACCAGCCACGACAATCGCGCCGTCCGACTGCAAGGCCACCGATGTCGCCCGATCGGTCGCGTTACCTCCGATATTGAACGCGATGGCCTTCTTGCCGTCATTGCTAAAGCTGTAGTCCAGACTGCCATTGGGTTTGACTCGGGCGACAGCAAAATCATCATCGCCGCCTGATCCCTTCGTAAATCCTACTACAATAATACTACCATCTGGCTGAACGGCCACGGCTGCACCCGCGTCATCGCCACCGTCACTCAGATCAATCCATTTGCGGCCGTCGCCCGTAAACGACGTATCGAGAGATCCATCAGTATCCAGGCGGGCCATCGCAATATCTCCAGTACCGCTGGCGTTCTGCTCGCAGGTACCGACCAGCACGATCTTCCCATCAGCCTGGATGGCGACTCCCGTCGCGCGATCATCGCCATTTCCACCATAGTCGAACGCCACCAGGGCTTTGCCATCGCTACTGAAGTTGGTATCCAGCGAGCCGTCCGTATTCAGTCGCACGACAGCAAAATCAAAGTTGCCGTTGCCATCTCGCTGGGCATAGCCGCCGACTACGATCTTGCCGTCGCTCTGGATCGCCACGCAGTTGGCTACGTCGAGATCCGCATTGAGATTCCCGTCTGTATCGACTCCACCCAGATTGAACGAGATCGTCTTTTTGCCGTTCGTACCGAAGGTGGTGTCCAGCGAGCCATCGGCGTTCAAGCGGGTGACGGCGAAGTCATAGTCCCCAAACGTATTCATCTGAGCGGCACCGACCAGAATGATCTTGCCATCGGATTGAACCGCGGTCGCAATCGCCTGATCTGAATCAATCGAGGTGGATGGTGT
>JAQGHS010000610.1 GCA_028291605.1 Planctomycetaceae bacterium
GCATTAGCGATGTGTTTGCAGTTCCACGTCAATAGATATTGTATGCCATGATGGGCGACGGCGGCGATGTGTAAGGCATCGACCTGCGCTTTTCGTGGCAAAACTCCAAGTGCCATGATTTCGTTCGCGATTCGAGTAATCTCCGGATCGTCCGGCAGCAAAGGAATACCATCAAGTGCGATCAGGCGGTCTGCCGCAAGAGCAGGATCCCCTGCCGACACCTCGTCAATGACATACTGAGATGTCACGAGATCGTAGTCCGTTCGCTCGTTGTTCCACCATTGGTATGTCAACAATTGGCGCGCGGCCGTCACCACCTGCGAACTGGGTTTCTGACGCAAATAGCTGATGATCGACGTTTCAATGTAGACCGTGTCCAGAGTGTCATCCTTTCACGTCCAAGCAACTCGAACGAAGTTGACAGCGAAAAATTGCCGGAGTGAGCCTGTAAGCCGGGTTTTGTCGGGAACGATCATTTCTCTAGGGCGGCGGTTACCCGCAACCTCCAGCAACCTACCCGAGAGTCAAACGGAACGAACAGCTCCGCAGGCCTTCCCGAAGGTCGGCCTTCCTCTCTGCTTGGTCTTGCTCCCAGTGGGGTTTACCGAGCCAGCCGGTCACCCGGACTGCTGGTGCGCTCTTACCGCACCGTTTCACCCTTACCCCGCAAGCGAACCTGCGTGGCGGTTTACTTTCTGTGGCACTGTCCCGATCCTTGCGGACGGTGGGCGTTACCCACCACTGTGTTCTCTGGAGCCCGGACTTTCCTCCCCGGACCGGGTCTTGCAATAGGCTCAACCCGCTCCGCAGCGATCGCTCAGCTCACTCCGGCAAGCTGCGATTCTAAGAGGTAGAGGGGCGTTTCGCCATGAGGTTCGGGCTGGAAACAACCTAATGTTTTTATGGCGATTCTGTCCTTTCCGTCCCTTTGGTCCCTTGAATTCAAAAGGACGGAAAGGACCAAAGGGACAGAAGGGACTTAAATAACTGCCGACGAGATCCTGGCATGAGGCTAGAAAGCCATCTGCATGCTTGATGTCAGGGTCGGCCGGTGAATCCCACGGTCTTGTGTCACCAGCCGAACTGGCTGGCCGGAACGTGGGACCAGCCGCAGGCCGTAGCCTTGCCACAAAACGCCCAGGTCCTTGCGAGTCCAGTTCTCCTGTCCTTCCTCTGCCGACGGATCGCCAATGCGGACCTGCTGATCGCCGAAAAAGCGAAAAAGGACCACCGAGTGGGAAACGCCGGGAACCCAGCCCCATTCCTGTTGATAGACTGGATCAAACTTCGAGTTCCTGGTGAGTCCCACCGTCAAAATCACCGGTCCGTATTCGGTCTTATCCCGCAAACTTTCCAAATTCTCTGAGGCAAAGACTTCGACGTCCCACGGCGTCCCCCGGGTCTTGAGCTTTAGACCGCGATACAAGCCTTGCCAGTACGTCCCTTCGTGCCGCGTCAGGCACAGTTTCGCCATTTCCTGCTCGGTGGTCGGGATCTTATACCAACGCAGCAACGTGGCTGCGCTCGCTGGACTGCAGGAAGCGCTGGTACTCTGAATGCACACATCGTTGCGCCATACGTTGGAACATTGGGGTACCTCGCCCGACAGCGGATGCCACAGTGAATAGCCGGCGATTCCCAGCATCGTTCCGATCAGGACACTCTTGCGAAAAATCCGACCTGGCACCCGACGCCAAGCCAGGCCCCCCAGCATGGCCACGGTGGGAGCCATCCAATTGCCCAGCACAATCAAATTGGAATAAGGCAACAACTGCGCGAGAGCCTGTGAACTCCACAGATCTCGAATAAACAGAACTAAACACAAGACAAGAGCGATGGCCAGCAGATCGCACAACCGAGGCGACGTATTACGGCTCAGGCTTGAGCCGCACCAGAAGGCGATGCCCGAGAGCCCCCCGGTTATCGCCAAGCCTAGATAGATATCCATCATCTGCAGCCTCCGCTACGAAAACCTGACAGCCCCAATAGAGCTGCCTAACAGGACCGAACATCATCATTCCTGGTTTTGTATAGCGACCGACCGCCGAGAGCGAGATTCGGTTGGAGACGGTCGGATTTCGTTGCTCCGGAGGCCCGACTGGAGCATTTTATGTTGTGTAATGTTAACCCGCGTCGCACCTCAAATAAGTCGGAAAGTATGAGGGTGTGAGAGTGAAAGTGATAGAGGGTGAAGATTGATCCAATTCACGTCTTACTCCGTCACCCACACACCCTCGTACTCCCACACCTTGGTTACAGTTCATTGACGCAAATCAATGGATTCTAGAACTATTTTACCGTTTGACCGGTTTGGCAACTGCCGCGACTTTGGCAACGAGTGGCATCTCGGGTGCTGCGGAATCGGGCTTGCGTTGCAGCAGTTCTGACAACTGGAACGCATGGTATTTCTGTTCGGCAGCCGGCTTCTTGTCGGGCGAGGCGTTGGCCACCCACAGCTTGGTACTCTTCGGTTCAAACAACGCGTTGTGGAGATTGGATTTCATCGCCACGGGGCAATCCATCAGACGCAAAGCGGACTCAGCGTCGAACTGGCCGTGCCCCCCCTTGGCACGTTTCACGAGTTCCTTGTAGCGACCTCCTGCCGAGAGCAACACGGCATCGGGAACTGGATCAGGAAGCCGCTCATGCATTTCCCCGGGCTTGATGAGACTGAAGGTATCCCAGGAGGCTTCCATTCCCACAGCGCGATTCGTCTTGCCGTCGGCAACCACGTAGAAGTATTGGCACGTTCGTGGCTTGTCGCGAAAAATGGCGATGGCCGCGTCCAGATCGGGGGCCGTCTCCAGGACTTCGCGCACCAGAAACGCCATCGGCACACCCTGCCAATGTCCCAACCCACTACCGCCCATCTCACCGATCGAAATGTGCTGTGCGTTCATGCCGGTCACGGAACCGACAAACCCGGCATACGTCACATTCACGAAAGGAATGCCACCGGCAGGCTCGGCCACAACCAGAACGGCGTGTTCCTGCAGCTTCCAGTCGATGGCGTAATCGAGCACGCGACCGTGATACAACGTTCCATCCTTGGTCGCCGAATTCATCACGGCAAACCCGCTGCAATGAAACAGCTCAGGCAAGAAATTGCCGGCCATGATGTCCTTCAATGGCATCCCAGTGGCAGCAGCCAAGCCGGCCATCTCTTCATGATATTTCGCCGGAACATACTTTTTCTGCCCGCGTACGATCCCGTCAATGATCTCTCGCGGCTTGATCTTCAGTGGCCCGAACTCCAGGACCTCTGTCCCTTTTTCCAGGACGATGTAATTCAAATTGGCCTTCACGTGTTCCTTCAGGAGTGCGCCCTGCTGATAGCCCATCTCGTAGTGCGTGCCCTTCAGATGGAGCACAGGATAACCATCGATCATTTCCAGCCAGCCCTGGCCACAGCGGGCGACGGTCTGTGCCTGGAGAGTTCCGCCAGCATTCATTCCAGCCAGCAGGCAGACGGACAGGAGACACGCCCTCAAGAAGGTTCGGCGCAGCATTGGAGAAGATTCCTCTCGATAGTCAGGTTTCAAGGTCGAGATTTCAGGGGATCAAAGTGCAATGTGATACCCGACCTACACTCTCCTGGATTCAGTCCTGTGAATTATGTGCGAAATTCTCTGCGTCAGCTATAGGGATTTCTCCTTAAACTCCCTGCAATTCACAAGTTGATCTGACCAAAATTCAACCGTACGGGGGCACTCATTTTTCGTCACCGACTGTTGATTCGAAGCCCAAGTGTCGTCCCCGATGTCGCCTCGTTTGATGCGTGCGTCTTTCCACAGCGGTCCCAAGATTTTCACAAGAAATCCCCAAGACGACCCGCGCGAGGTTGACGTGAATCCGGGACGCCTCCAAACTCAATCTGGGCCCTGTGTTTCTCGTCGATCTCAAGGAGTCATTTTTTAAAGCCGAGGCTCGGCCCGGCGGGAGTAATCCATGACAAGCCTGCTCCAGTCCCCAATCCTGGTCCGATTGTTGTCGAAATTCACCGACTCCAGCAAAAGGCGGCCACGCACTTCGCTGCGTACAACTCTGGAAAATCTTGAGTCGCGAGCGTTGCTATCCGCAGTAGGGGGAGAGTCGCTGTGCATTGCTAGCGATGTCCAGACTGTCGATGATCCGAAGCATGGCAAGGCGGCTGTCCCCAAGATCGACGGAGTTGCCGGAACGTTTGATGTTTCCGGAGGCGATATCGGTACCGGTTCTTTGACAATCATCCAGACTGGCCAGCATATCGATGGCGTTTTCGACACTCAAAGCTTGATATCAGGCACCTTCAGTGCCGACTTCAGGACTGCGAAAGCGCGTACTGCGAAGGGTACCGCCGTACTTCAATTTAACGGCGATGACGTTGCTTCGACCTACAAATTCACGATCCACTACAAGAAGAATCTCGACTTCACTTATCGATACCGATAACAGCAACGATGAGCCGGTAGCCATCACCCGCGCAAGTGTCATCGAGACGATCGCGGGCTTCCTTTTTTTGCGTGTTTCACGTTGCGGGACGAAACCGCGATGTCGAACGGGAACGGGAAATAGTCTCCCCTCGCCGCAGTATTTCGGGGCGAGGGGAGATCGATGTCTCACCTTTGTTGGGCCTGAAGAACACGTTAAGTTAAGACCCTGTGGCCCGTGAGGGCTGACTTTCACGGGCCCCACATATTTAACGCGTCTTCCCATAGGTACGACATGGCATTGCGACTGAAACCGAATAAGCACACGAGTAAACGGACCAAGCAGCTCGTCTGTCACGAAATTGATGCATCCCTGCGCGATCTTTCGCAACGACCGCTCGTTGGGCAGCAATTGGACGAAGTCGTTCACGACGTGCGAAAACGCCTCAAGAAAGTGCGTGCGGTCCTGGGACTGGTGCGTGCAGAATTGGGCGAGAAAATCTACAAGCGAGAAACGGCCTGCTTCCGTGAATCTGCCCAACCGCTGAGAGACGTCCGAGACGCCCAGGCGCTCATTGAGACTCTGGATAAGTTGACCCGCAGTTCCAGCAATCATCTCTCGGCACGGGCTGTTGCCGATTTTCGCGAATTCCTGGAGGCCCGCAAACAGAATGTGTGCGACGAATTCGAGAACAACAGCCTCAATTACAATCGACTTCTGCGGAAACTGAGCAAGGCCCGCCTGCACCCCCGAAAGTGGGAATTGGGACGTGTGGACTGGTCAGTTCTCCGCCACGGACTGAAGCACGTTTATGTCGCCGGATCGCGCGCATTCGTCGTGGCCAGTGCCAATCAGACAGCCGAGCACCTCCACGAGTGGCGCAAGAAGGTGAAGTGCTTCTGGTATCAACTGCAGGTTCTGCGTCCCGTCTGGCAACACACCCGGGATGAACTGGGTCGCGAACTCGACGCACTGGCCGAGACACTGGGTGAAGATCACGATCTCGCGATATTACATCAAGTCGTGAAGACCGAGGCGATCGCTGCCGGTCACGACACCGAGTTGGTAGACCTGACGATTGTGATTGACGACCGTCGTAGCGAATTGGAGCGAGCCGCGTTCGAACTCGGACGCCAAGTCTACGGACGCCGCCCCAAGGCACTGATGGACCAGATCGAACGGTGGTGGAAGGCGTGATCGTCGTTGATCGCTCCGCGATCGAAACGTAGTTGCAGTTGCCACCAACAAGCATCCCTGCGAATCTCAGTCGCCGGGCGTCAGCCCAAGGGTTGGAGCGTTGAGCGAGATTGACGTCTCCAGACGGGCCAACTTGGACGCTGGCGCGTTGCGACCGATCTTCGAATGTTATCCCACGCGGAAACGGCGAACGCGTATCGATCGCGGAGCGATCAACGACTATCTTTGCTATTCCGCGACATCGATCAGGATGTCTTCGTCGCTGGTCACGTCTTTGACGATCTTCGTGTTCTTCTCATCAAACTTTCCTGCCAGCACATCCTTATTGGGAAAGTCCTCCCATTGTCGTACGGCGATCTTGTACTTCCCGGCCACGATCCCCTTGCCGTCGGTGCCGGGGACCGTAAAGTCGCCGTTGGGCTGAATGGCCGCTTCCTGTGGATCTTGGCGCGGCGCGCCCGGTTCGCTCACGGGATAAAACGTGACTTGGACACGCCCGACCATGGCAGGCACATTCAGACGTGCGCCCTTGTTGGAAACGTTGCCTTTCACCTTGATCCGCACAGGTCCGGCCGGGCCACTGCATCCGGCGAATACCAGGCCAAACATTGTCACACTCAGCGCCGCCAATCTTGCCGTACGAACGCGATACATGGAATTCTCAGTCAGCCTGAAGAGGAAAATCAATTGGAATAGAAAACGAACGCCGCCACGATCCACAAATGGTCGGGCGGCATGCGAATTCTCATGTGGGGCGATGTCCCGCGACTCGAAACGCTCGGCGCCAGACATCGAGATGAAGATCAAACGCTATTCAAAGGAAAACGTCTGTCCGTCTGAGCGGTCGCCGATCCGACTGAATACCGTCAGGTCGATATTATAGCTGATCGTTTTGACCGACCCATCGCAAAACAGGGCATTGAACCCGCCGGGATGAGACGAACCAAAGCGTTGCTCACCCCAGCCTCCGGGGATGTTTGTATCAGGTCCCGGAGCACGATCGGTCCAACGCACTGTGTCGTGATCCCAGCCCGCTGTATAGCCTTCGTTGTCATCACCCTGGTATTGCCCCAAGGCCGTGCGGTCCAGTTTCTTCTCCCCGAGCAACATCGTCTGTGACGATCCATCGGTGATGTCAGCCAGGCGCTGCGCGGTGGTCTGAGTAATCGCGCCGGTGTTTTGTCCATTGCTGGAGGCGTAATCTGTCTGCGCGTGCGCAAAAGTCAGACCGCTGTTTGACGGGATCGAATACCAGTCGGCAATCGGTGGATTGACCGATACCGAACGGCGGCTCGGGCAAAAGAACATGGCATTGGGAGTACTAATGGCGAGAATCGAACGATCCATATCAGTCGTCGCGGTGCCGCCTTTCCAGACGATATGGCTCTCGATGTAGGGCAGTACCTGAAATCCCCAACCGCCGTTTTGTCGCGGGGCAATCTCGGGGGCTCCACTGGACGTATAGGTCATATGATAAGTCCAGCCGGTTCCGCCAGAGGGGAACACTTTGAAGTTATCGTGGTGATTGTGCATCGCCAACCCGAATTGCTTCAGGTTATTGCGACATTGCGTGCGCCGCGCCGATTCGCGAGCCTGCTGCACGGCCGGCAACAATAGGGCAATCAACACGGCAATAATTGCAATCACGACCAGCAATTCGATCAGCGTGAAGGCCGATCTCTGCCGTAACAGAACGGGACGATGTGAAGGACGACGAACGAACACCTGACACCTCAAATTCATAAGAAATTAATACGAGACAATACCCATACCACGCGCGAAAAGTATTGAATCGTGCAAAGCACAACTGGATAAGACCGCCTGAATAGCAATGAGATAAGGCTTAGATAAATATCATCTGGAGCGATGTGTAATTATCAGTATAACCCACTCCACAGAATAAAATAGTAAAAATATATCCCGCGGAATGACCGGGGATTGTATACCAAATCAGGTCATTGCAATGAGACAACACATCAACATGTCTACCTGCGTTGTTGCCTCGAACCGGTGCTCGGAATGAACGGAATCCGCGACGTGTCAGTGAGCTAAGAATCGTCGACAGTCGACAGGTTCCGACTCATCTGAGAACTTCCATAACAAGGTGGTTCTCCGCGTCTGAGGCGCCCTTCAATGAGTGTATGATATATAAAGTTTCTGCGACCTACGGTTTGGAATGTGCTATTGTCCAGAAGCCTGGAGTAAAGCCCATCCGGCCGAGACAGGTGGCGAGATTGATGCCGGCCGAATCAATTTCGAGTCGAAATATGACAGATTCGGGCGGGGTTAACGAGTCCCTCTCACGGTTTGCATAGTTGCAACAGATTCGGAACTGCCCCATGATTATCACAGTTCTGGTGAGATGTGTAACTTAGGCGGGATCAAGAGGTTCTGTCGTTTGCCAGATCTTAAGTGTTGACACCTCATATTCCTTGCCTTACCATACCGATTAGATAAGAGTTCGTTGAATTATGCGGCCAAGAAACCGTCTTCCCGCTCTCAGCCTCATCCTTCCCGAGGTCATCGAGAGTTGAAGATTCGGTAAATTCCGTGACGGGAGAACCACCACCGTGCTCACCATTAATGGTCGGACTCAAACGTTTTGTGATGGTGTTTCCCGCCGCAGTTTCCTGCATATTGGTGGCCTTGCCATAGCCGGCATGGCATCGCTCACTCTTCCGGAAGTCTTGCGTGCTGAAGCACTTGCAGGTGCCGGAAGCCGCCACAAAGGGGTGATCAACATCTTCTTGGGTGGCGGTGCTCCGCATCAGGATATGTGGGAAATCAAGACTGACGCCCCCAAAGAGATTCGGGGTGAGTTTTCGCCGATTGCCACGAAAATTGCGGGGATTGAAATCGGTGAGACTTTCCCGCTCATTGCCGCCAAGATGGATAAATTTGTAGTCATCCGCTCGGTGGTCGGGAATGCGGGGGGCCACGATGCCTTCCAAGTCCTCAGTGGTTGGGATCGTAACTCGATCACATCTGTGGGTGGCCGCCCCAGCATCGGCTCCGTCGTCGCGAAGCTCGGAGGACCGGTTGATCCTGGGGTGCCACCGTTCGTGGCCTTGGCCGACAAAACTCAGCACGCGCAGTGGTCAGAACCGGGAGCCCCGGGCTTTCTCGGTGCCGCATTCAAGGCCTTCAAGCCGCAAGGCGAGGGCATGGCTGACTTGCGCTTGAACACGGTTTCCAGCGATCGGTTGCAAGATCGCAAGTCCTTGCTGCGCGGTTTGGACAACCTGAAGCGCGAAGTCGATGCGACCGG
>JAQGHS010001000.1 GCA_028291605.1 Planctomycetaceae bacterium
CTGGAATGAGCCTCCTGAGTTCGTTCAGTTCCTCGAGGGTCATCACCGCCGGTACCCCTTCTCCTACCCTCCACCGCAGCTCATTCAGATCGCCGCCAAGATAAGTCAAACGGTTCTGATAGTTTTCCGGCAGCACTGGTAGTTGGAAGTCCATGGGAACGGGCCCCAATGGGAGTTTCAGTTCGTCCAGCGCCTCCGAAGCCAGCGCCCGGCGGCGTATCACCTGTTGTTCCTGCAGCTTGATGTTGTACCTGAGATTCAGCACGGCTTGGTAATTATTCAGCAATCCATAATAGCCACCCGCAGTACCGCTGCCTCCACCCACAATGCCTGACGTGCCTGTCACGTTGACCAGATTCGTGGTGCCGCCGGCGACAGTGGATACGAAAAACAATTGACGAAACCGCGCGAAGTCGCGCATCGCGTATAAGGCGTTACGTTCGGCTTGTGTCAGAACCTCCAGGACTACCTGTCGCCCCGCGCCTAACAGTAATGGTTGGACGAGCGAATACGAGAGCGTGGACGCGGTACTCGATTGATTGCCACCCGTAAACAGCCACATCGTGTTGTTGGCCATTTCCACGATCCACTGCCCGCCGGTGGGCAGCGCCTGACTGATACCGACGCGGGACGCCAACGTCGCGGACTCCTCGCCGTTGATTTGTTCGCGAGTCAGTGAGGCACTCGGCCTCAGTCCGCCCAATCCCAGGTAACGCACATCGAACTGAAATCGTTGAAAGGTCAACAGGAGCGACGAGGAGTACAGGTTTTCCAAATTGATCTGGAAATCTCGGCTGTGGATATACGACAGCTGCACCGCATCCGCCAGCGTCAAGTCGGGAATACCCGGTCCTTCACCCGCACCACTTTTCTTCTGTTCGGCGATCTGTTCCGCAGTCAATCCAAACGGCTCGAGCCATTGCGGATTTTCCACGGTCAAGGTGTCGCCGAACTTGTGCCACGATTTCCAGCCGCGGATCGGCCGCTGCGGATACAACCAGGGGGGCAGAACGCCGCCCGTCCATGGTTGGTCCACCTTGGCGACTCCCGTGTTCATGTTGCGACCCATCCAATGCATATAGGCATGGGCGGCCGGATCATCGGGAGGCAGCGGTTCGCAATCGGGATCGTACGGGTCGAAGAAGCGGCTCTCGGGATTAGGCTGCAGGTCCAGGCGCGGCGGGTCCCAGCGTGGGTCCCCCGCTTTGTCCTGCAGGATGGCGTAGGTGTTCTTGTCGGCATTCTGTCTCCAGAACGAACGCGAACACCCTGACATCACGAGCATCGATCCGCACAACAACCCCGTCAAGCACCAAGTCCAGCAACTTGGTGCTCCGCGTGATCCGGACTGTGATCGCACATTATTAGCCGGCCTGAGCATGTCGAGTCTCCGAGTCATCGGAATCAGACTTCGCAACGGGTGCCAGATCGCCAATGCGGCCCGCGACGGCTCGATCGGCTTCGGTGTGTTCGAATTCCGTCTCGCAAACGGCAATGAAATTTCGCAGTTGTTCGCGGAAGGCCTGGATCTCATAGACGGCGAAGCACCGCAGGACTTCCTGAGTCCGGAAGGTGTATTCCCGTTCGGCCTGGGCGAGCAGAACTTCGCCACGTTCGGTCAATCGCACCACACTGCGTCGGCGATCCAGCGGTGATTTCTCACGCGACACCAACCCATCGCCCCGCATGCGGTCGAGCAACGTGCTGACATTGGCTTCCGACTGCTTCAGGCAGCGAGCCAATTCCGACTGTGAGCATTCCCCCAACGGGCTGCTGCGGATGGCTCGCATAATCGTAAAGCGAGCATCATTTAAACTGTGATTGGTGAGGCAGGGCGACATCAGCTCGCGAATCGAATCCGCCGCCTCTTGAATCAGCTCTACGACCGAATCACAAATGGGAGTCGGGGTGGCCGCACGAGGCAGGTCTCGGGGGCCGACTGGCAAGCACACATTCTCGGAAATCTGGAATTCCTCTGTAGACATGGTTCGCATCCTTGCGTGGAAATGAGGTTCCGCTTGGAACCTGGCCGGAAACGGACTGGTTGGATTCGATCCGAGGACGATCGACGTCTCATTCGGCAGCGGACCGCGTCTGCGTTCCTGCCGCCTTAGAGACTCGCTGCCCAGACCGAGTTTCCCCTCCCAACCAAAGTCAACCGTTCGCTGACTAATCCTTCGGCCAGCGAGCAATGCGGACTTAGTGTCTTTATTCGGCGTTTGACGACTTTGCCGATTGCATCACGTGTAGCGATCATTCCACCGAAGTTATTTCACCCAGACCTCCTGACCCGCAAGGTTTGACATCTGTATGAAATGAATCGCGTAATTCATTACAGGTTAAGCGGTTGAGTTCAGTACGTGGGATAGGCATCCTGCCTGTCAATCGCGAAGCGAAAAAGCGGTGCACCAAGAGACTGTGCCGGTCAAAGTGGGATTCGTAGCATGAATGGACTCTCGGGTTTGTCACTTGAGGTGACAAATGACAGGCAGGATGCCTATCCCACGAAATTCGCGCGAACCTTAATCACCCACCCCGCGTCTAACCTGTCGTAATGGTTCGAAAATCATCCGCGGTGAGGAAAAGCCGCGACTCAGTCTCCGCAGTCAGTCAGCCTTCTCCGCAGGAAACGTCCGCCTCACGCGAGACATCCCGACCAGGCAAATCAACCGACGACTGCACCTCTCTATCTACCGGTCGCTATCCGGCCGGATCGCAAGTGGCGACAATATGCCCATTCATGGCATTTGCTCACCAATTCCCTTTCGCGATCCACGACGAAAAACACTATGTCAACATTTGGTACGCAAATTCTCGGTCTTCTGGATTCCCCGGAATACCACCCCTCGAAAACCTCACAACTCGCGAAACAGCTGGGAGTCACCAAATCGCAGGTGGCTGAGTTCAAGGAGGCTCTCGAAGTACTGATCGCCGACGGCCTGGTTCGCAAACAGGAAAACGGCATCCTGCGACGCAAGGCCGCGAAAGGTCTGATCACCGGCATCGTGCGCCGAGCCGCCGCGGGATTCGGATTCCTGACTCCGACCGACGCCCCCAACGACCGCAGCCGCGACATCTACATTTCCAAGGAAGACCTCAAGGACGCGCAAAGCGGGGATGAGGTGATGATCCAGCTCATGCCCTCCGACCGCCGCGACGGCAAGCCACGCGGTCGAGTGATGGAAGTTCTACAGCGGGAAACCCACACATTCGTCGGGACGTATTTTGAGCAAGCCGGCGGCGGGTTTGTCCGAGTCGACGGCACGGTCTTCACAGATCCCATTTCCGTCGGTGACCCCGGCGCCAAGGGCGCCAAACCGCAGGACAAAGTCGTCATCGAAATGCTGCGGTTTCCCAGCCACAGCCAGGTTGGCGAGGCTGTCCTGACGCAAGTCCTCGGCCAGCGCGGCCAACCGGGCGTCGACACCCTCAGCATCATTCACGAGTTCGGCCTCCCCGACGAATTCCCAGAGGAAGTCCTCGCCGAAGCCCGTCTGCAAGCCAGTCTGTTCGACGAAACCAATCTCGAGGGACGTCTCGATCTGACCGGTGAAACGATCATCACCATCGATCCGGTCGATGCTCGCGACTTCGACGACGCGATTTCGCTGCAACGTTGCTCTGACGGCCACTGGCATCTCGGAGTCCACATCGCGGACGTCTCGCATTTCGTGCCTGTCGGATCGGCGCTCGATCGCGAGGCACAACAGCGGAGCACCAGCTGCTATCTGCCTGACCGTGTCATTCCCATGTTACCGGAGATCCTGTCGAACGGGCTGGCCAGTCTGCAGCAAGGCCACGTCCGCTTCACGAAAACGGCATTCATCGAATTCTCGGCGGATGGAATTCCCATCCATACCAAGTTCGCGAACTCGGCCATTCGGGTCGTGCAGCGTTTCGCTTACGAGCAAGTGATGCCGATTATCGAGAAGCCCGAACTGCATCGCGATGAAGTCTCGCCCGCAGTCAACGACTTGCTGCAACGCATGTACGAGTTCGCCATGCTGCTCCGCAAGCGGCGGTTCAAGCGAGGTGCCCTGGAACTCTCACTTCCTGAAGTGAAGATTGATTTTGACGATGACGGCAAAGTGTCTGGAGCCCACACCGCACCACACGATGCCAGCCACGAGATCATTGAAGAGTTCATGCTGGCGGCAAACATCGCAGTGGCCACTGCGCTCAACGACCAGAAGTTCCCCTTCATGCGCCGCGCTCACGGTGATCCCGACGAACTGAAACTCCGCAAATTCGCCGACTTCGCCTCAACGCTGGGTCTGACGTTGACCAGCTTTCAAAGCCGCCACGCCATACAAGCCTTGTTGGATGAAGTTGAAGGCAAGCCGATCGAACAGTCCGTCAGTTACGCCTTACTTCGCAGCATGAAGCAGGCGGAATACACGATTGAAGAGATTGGCCACTATGCTCTCGCCGAAGAACAATACTGCCACTTCACGAGCCCCATCCGCCGTTATCCGGACCTGACGATCCATCGTCTGGTGGGAGCCATCGCAGCCCATAAAAAAGGCAAGCTTCCGAAGCCGGATGTCGTGGCCCTGTCGACCCTGGCCAAACATTGCTCGGCGATGGAACGTCGCGCCGCTTCGGCCGAACGCGAGTTGGTCAAAGTCAAACTGTTGACCTACATGTCGACTCGGATCGGCGAGGAACTCGACACGATCATCACCGGAGTCCAGGACTTTGGCTTCTTCTGCCAGGGGACCAAAATCCCCGCCGAAGGAATGGTCCACGTTACCTCGTTGAGCGACGATTACTATTACTATGATGAAACTTCCCAAAGCCTGATCGGCCGCCGTTCCGGAGTGGAATACCGCCTCGGTAGCCCTGTCAAAGTGGTCGTGGCCCGGGTCGACGTGGACCGGCGTCAGCTTGATTTCCGTATGGTTGGAGCTGGCATCATGCCACCGGCAGAGCCCTTGCCAGAAGCGCCCCGTCGGAAGCCGACATGGAAAGGCAAACCCACGAAAGACAACAAACAATTCCCGCAACAAAAGTTCGGGAAGCAACGGGATTCGCAACCAAAGAGCAAGAAAAAAGGCAAATCAAAAAAGAAGAAACGGTAATGGCGAAGCTCTTCGTAGGCGAGCGTCCGGCGTAAGCCAGATGGTTGTTATACGGTGCCAATCATCAATCCGCGTTATCTAAACGTAGCACCAAAATACGCCATAAGACCCGTTGATCGGGTGCCACTCTACGCCGTTAACCCTTTTCCCGTTGAATGAAAGAAGTCTTGATGCGATTGAGGTTTGTGGTCATATCTTCCGTTACCACACGAGTCGATAGG
>JAQGHS010001005.1 GCA_028291605.1 Planctomycetaceae bacterium
ACATCGTCTAGGTTTCACTCGTAAGAGTAGCCCCAGAATACGAATTTTGCCCAGACGGCAGAGTCACCTGTCAAACAGTTCCACTCGTGACGAATATCCGGTTTGCAGCACATCCTTAAATGGATCGAGTTTACGTCCACATTCTTCGAGTGTCCCGCGACGCGTTCCGCCTCGGGAATTCTCGAACTGACTTCGATGCGCAGCGAATTATTGGAGCGTGCTGGGGGGCGACGGCGCTCGCCGGTTTCCCGGCCTGCCGTCAGCGACCCACTTCTATCTTATCAAGAGTTATTAAATCTGGCGAATTTTTGCTCTGAATTGTTGACACTTGAGCGCCGGCAATATAATCCAGAGTTAAGCAGTCGAACACTGCTGGTAATGCTGCTTAGCGCGGGCCAACGCGGCGATTCACATCACGCAAGGCCGATCCGACGGTGCGGTTGGATGGCATGCCGTTCTCCCAATTATAGGAACCAAGGAATGCTTCGTCTAAGCCCCCAAAGTCCTCAGGTGTCGTTCCAGCAGCGATTGGCAGCATGCTGCCTTATCTGGATGACGCTGCTCATCGTGCAACCAATCTTTGGACAAGACATCCCGCGCGGATTCGTGAACAAGGTGTTCCACGACGACGAGGGAGACCACAAATACGTGGTATTTGTGCCGAAGGCTTACACGCCCGCGAGACCTGCCCCTGTCATTCTGTTTCTCCACGGCGGCGGTGAATGCGGCAAGGACGGGACACTTCAGACGACGATTGGCTTAGGGCCCTACCTCACGAAAGTGCCCGACTCTTTTCCATTCCTGGTGGTGTTCCCGCAGTGTGAAGACACTCGAGGACGAATTCTGATGCGGTGGCGCCCCGATCAACCGGACGGCATCCGGGCCCTCAAGATTTTGGGGGATGTTGAGAAGCAGTACAAAGTCGATGCGACACACCGCTCGCTGGTGGGCTGGTCAATGGGCGGCTATGGGGCCGTCGCACTTGCGGCGACCGATCCCAAGCACTGGAGTGCGGTCGTTTCCTTGTCTGGTGGCGGCGATTCGGAAGAAGTTGCAAAATTGAAGGATACGCCGTTCTGGGCCTTCCACGGTGCCCGCGACACGGCGGTGAAGGTGGAAGAATCTCGCAAATTGGTCGACGCCTTAAAAGCTGCTGGTGGCAAGCCGATTTACACGGAAGTCGCCGAACTCGATCACGAGTCCTACAAGGCCGCTTTTGACCGTCCCGAGTTCTACAGCTGGTTGCTCAATCCCAAAATCACTTCTGAACCGCCCTTGCTGGTTCAGCCGGGAACGAAGTTCTCCCCGCCACCCGTTAACGCTCCGTTTATTCCTGCCGTGCATATTCCGAGAGCGGCCTACGTGCGTCTTGGAAATGACATGTTGCAGAGTCTGGGTGACTCGATCCCGCGCATCGTGCCCGCTGATATGCTGACCGGTGGAATTCCCGACATTGGTCAAACGATTGACGCGGAAGGTCGCAGCTTTAGCGTCTGGTTCCAGGGTATCAGTTACAGTGCGCAGCTCTATCGCGCTTCAGTGAAGGCTTACGCGAAAGACCGCTTGAATTTCCAGCTGGGGCTTGCCAACGCCCAATTGACCATCGGTTCCACATCGGTCAACGGCGCCGGCAAGTCGGCTCAGACGGGGCCGATTGCCATTGTCATCGGACACACGCGCCCGGTCTGGCTGAGCTTCGATGTGAAACCGGTTATCCTGGAAGGTCGTATTCGTCTGCAATTGCTCGACACTCGGTTTAATATCGAGAGCGACAACTGGTACGTCACCAATCCGGCTGGCATTTCAACTCGTGGTCTGGGAATGACAGCCGAACGAGTCTCGAGCGGTTTGATTGGTGGTCTCTACGGCCAGAAGTATCGGATCGAAGCCGAAGTGAAAGCCATTGTGCCGAACCTGGTCGCTCAGCTCGAGCAGAAGATGTCACTGTCTGAGATCAATCAGGTGGTATCTACCGTCTGGCCGATTCCCGTCTATCAGCCGCGTGTCCGTGTCTGGCCGCAAGAAATCTCGACCGACGACCGGGGCATCACATTGATCCTGGGCGCGACTGCCGCAGCGATTTCTGCAGAAACGGCTCCCAAGACTCCCACCTGGGCTGCGCCGGCAGGCAAGGGACTGGCTGATGTGCCGAAGACGACCGCGCTGACCGTGGGCATGGCTCCGAGCGCGCTGAAACCGATCGTCGCCATGCTGGTTGAAAAGAAGATGGCCCGCATCAACGTTTTGGATTTGCCGATCGAGGCTTTGAAGACGTTTGCCGATCCGAAACAACTGTCAGACGTGATCCCCGATCTGAAAAAGTTTGGTGAAACGGCTGAGCTGTGGACCGAACTCGTGCTCTCTGAACCGCTCGATGTCGTCGATGCCGACGGCAAGATGCAATTCAATCTGCCGGGCTTGGTGATTTCGGTCGCGGTAAAACCGAATAAGGAAGCCAAAGAATGGCAACCGTACGCCGAAATTCGCTATGACGTCAATCAGCCCGCCTCGCCTTCGGTTTTCAGTACCACACAGACGACACGCGCACTGGAATTGTCTTGGAGCGAGCAACCCACTGTGAAAGCCTCTGCCCGCTTTGCCCCAGGTTATACGGCTGAGAACACCGATATCGACACGGCAAAACTCGAAGAGCTGTTCCAGGCCGGCTGGAAGGAATGGACCCACAGCGGCACGGCCTCGCGGGTTGCGGTGCCGGATATCGATCTGGGTTACTGCAAATTGCGACTCAAGCATGTCGCCTGGTCGGCCCCCGAACTGGCGGCCGTGTTCGGCAAGCCGGGAGTGCGGATCACGAATCTTTCGCCCCAGTCGGTCGTCTATGAAACCAAGGGGCCCTACAGCGACTGGAGTCAGCCCTACACGTTGAAGGCTGGCGACTACGACGCGTTCGATATCGCTTATCCGATGTTGTTCCGCCGGACGACACCGGATGGCAGAATTGAAATGTTCACATTGCCAGCAGGTTCGCATTCGGAGTTCCGCGTCCCACAAATAGGCGGCAAGGGTGTGCAACTTATGCAGGCCAAGGAAACGGCAGCACCAAGTCCGACTCCTCCGGATGCCGAAGCGGCGAAATAGTCACGTGTTTGATGAATGCCCCGCAGCCATTCACGGAATACTGCGGGGCATTTTGCGTTTGTCGCCCAACGAATTGTCCGGGGCCTTACGTCACCCGGCTCACCAGTCTAAAATTGTTTTCTGGCTTCGTTCTGATCTGGCGGGTGTATCAAAGGAGTGACTAACGGTGGGGAAACCGGGCGACCTGACAGGTGAGCAATGGCAAGCGGTCGAGCACTTTGAAGGACCGCTGCTGGTGCTGGCTGGACCGGGTTCCGGTAAGACTCGCGTCATTACCCGGCGGATCGCGAGGTTGGTCGAACGAGGGGTTGATCCGCGCGGCATTCTCGCGATTACGTTTACGAACAAGGCGGCCAACGAAATGGCCGACCGCGTGTCGCAGCTTCTGCCGGGCACACGAGTCTGGGTCAGCACCTTTCATCGCTTTTGCGCTCATGTTCTGCGGCGCAACGCGACCCAGGTGGGCCTGCAACCGAACTTCACGATTCTCGATCAGTCAGATCAGTCCCAGTTCATCAAGCAGGTGATGGGCGATCTCGAACATGACATCGTCAAATATCCCCCCGGTGTGATCGCCTCGCAGATTGGGCGCGCAAAGAACCGGTTGCAGAAGCCGGATGATCTGAATTCAGCTCTCGACGATAGCTATGCTGATCCGCTGGAAGCGACGACAGCCAAAGTTTACGCCGCTTATCAGAAGGCATTGCTGGCCGCCAACAGCGTCGATTTTGATGATCTGCTGATGCACGTAGCCGTCCTGCTGCAGGAGCAACCCGACCTGCGTGAACGACTTGACCGACGGTACGAGTTCATCCTGGTCGATGAGTTTCAGGATACCAATCTGGTTCAATATCAGATTGTACGCGCCCTGTCCGCGGACTTTCCCAATCTCTGCGCAACCGGTGATCCGGATCAGTCGATCTACGGCTGGCGTGGTGCCGAGATCGAAAATATTCTGCGTTTCGAGAGTGATTTCCCCGGCACGCGACAAGTGCGATTGGAGCACAACTTTCGCAGCACGCAATCGATCCTGACGGTCGCGGATCGGTTGATTCAATTCAACACACTCCGCAAGCACAAGCAGTTACTCACCAATAATGCCGCCGGTGTCCCCGTCCGGTATTGGGAATTCGAGGACGCGGATGCCGAAGCGGACGGCATCGCCAAATTCATCATTGAAGAAGTCGAATCGGGACACCGGAGCTGGAGCGACTTCGCCCTGTTGTTCCGAGTCAACTCGTTATCGCGCCGGCTGGAACGCGCCTGCGTGCGACACCGAATTCCACATCAGGTGGCGTCCGGGGTCGCCTTCTATGAGCGAGCCGAGATCAAGGACATGCTGGCTTATCTGCGGTTGATCGTCAATCCGCACGACGTGGCAGCCTTCCGGCGGATAATCAACACGCCGGTTCGCGGGATCGGGAAGCAGACTCAAAACAAGATCTTGCGCTGGTCACAAATCGAAGGCCTGGATCTGCTGCAAGCCTGCCAGCACGCAGATCGCATCACTGGACTTGCGAAACGCGGGGCCGTCGGGGCCAAAATGTTCGCCCGGATGATGGCTGAGTTCTCACTGGCTGATACGGGCTCGGTTGAGGGGCTGCTGCGGAAGGTTGTTGAGAAGACGCGCTACACTTACGGCTGGGACAATGCCCATGCCGCGGAAGATGATGTGCAGCGTCTGGCGAACGTGAATGAGTTGATCGCGGCGGCCGCGGCCTACGACCATACGGTCGACGGCGAATCGTCGCTCGAGGGTTTTCTCGAAGAATCGACGCTCGTGGCCGACCTGGACAGTCTCGATCCACTGGCCGGCAAGGTTTCACTGCTCACCCTGCATTCCGCAAAAGGCTTGGAATTTCCGGTGGTGATCATCATCGGCCTCGAAGAAAACCTCCTGCCTCACGAACGGGCTCTGCGTGATAACAACTATCGCGAGTTGGAAGAAGAGCGACGACTGCTGTTTGTCGGGATCACTCGTGCCAAGCAGGAACTGGTACTGACGCGATCGACTCAACGCGAACTGCGGGGACGGTTGGAAGTGACCATACCGAGTCAATTTCTACGGGAATTGGCCCTCAATCGAGACGTGGAACCGACCGGGACGTCGATTTCCGCCACGTCCGATACTGAAGCCTTGCTGGAACGTCATAAGGCCAGATTGCGAGATCAACTGGCGATGCAATTGGCGAACAAGAAGCCTCTGCTGATGACCGGAGCCAGTTTGTTGAGTGGCTCGAAAGAAGCCGCATCGATGCCCTGCAAATTTGCGGTGGGCATGCGGGTCAGGCATCCTCAACAAGGCTACGGCCAGGTGACGGACGTCGGGTTTGGGTCTCGGCGCACGGTCACCGTCCAATTCGAATCGGGACAGCTTGAAACGTACGTCGCCGCGATGTCTCCGTTACAACCTGTCGGGATTGGTTGAGTTGAAATCGCTCAGCGTAGCCGAAGTCGCCAAGACTTCGGGACCTGTCACCTACGCGGCCCAGAACTCTTGGCGAGTTCTCCTACGAAATCTTGCGAGTGGCCGATCCGCATTCGGCCACCCGTCAAACACGGCACACACGAAAACAGCCCGGCCAATTTGGTGGCCGGGCTGGTCATTTCAGCTTGTGAGGCGAACTTAGGTCCGGCACGGCGCGGGCTACGCCAGCACCAATGCCTGCCTGTCTTTTCGAATTAGAACTCGCTACCGACCGACTCGTGACCGTTTCTCGTGCCTAGGGCATTGAAAACATTCATGTCGATATTCTTATTGATACTTTTTGCCGATCCGTCTCCCATCGTGAAGTTCGCCACACTGACATGCCAACTTCCGAATCCAAAGAGAAATACGCTCGGGGCCGTGGGCGAGGGATAGCCTCGCCATTCATCTAACAGAACCCGGCCGCTGGCAATTTCGGTTGGGCCAGGAATACGAACGCAACAGCTTAATGCGTCACCCCAAAATCCGTAGGGAGCTTCGCCAAACAGAATCGTGGAGGTCATGCCATCCCTGACATCGCGATCTGAAACACTGCTGTTCATAAATCCAATGCCGTTTTGAGATCTGGGAGTGTTCGTCGTAGGATCAATCCCGGCCCCCATACACATTCGATATGTCGCATATCCCAGTCCTCCCGGACGCGTATTGGAGAGCCCCGCAGAGGGACACACATAAGACTTGATATTGTAGGCGATGACATTCAGGGTCTTGGGATTGTTGTAATTGATGACCAATGTACTGGCATCCATCTCCTGCAGCATGAGAGCGTGCCAACCCCACTGGTCAGAAATCGACCAATTGGAAATTGTCGGCGGCCCGATGTTCAGTTGGGCAGGGGGCGGCTGTCCGGCCGTCGGGGGCATGAATTTCGATTCAAAAACGGTCGGATCAAGGATCGGCACAGTAAAGCCGGTAGTACCGGGTGCGGTGGGCGTACAATTCGGATTCGGCATACCATTAATCAACGGTGCGCAGATCCAACCCGACGGAAATGATCGATTTGACGAGAGATAGTTGTGTGCCGCCAGCCCGAGTTGCTTCATGTTATTGAGGCACTCAGCCTTACGCGCGGATTCGCGAGCCTGCTGAACTGCCGGGACCAGCAAGGCAATCAACAAAGCGATAATCGCGATCACAACCAGCAGTTCGATGAGTGTGAACCCACGCCGAACACCTGCGGTCGAGGGGCGTGAGGAGTATTCAATGCACGGCCGAGATCTCATGGTTTTGAGCTCCAACTCAGTAATTCCAACCCAATTAATTCTTGTTCCTGAAGGAATCGGGTCCGCGGGCTGAACGACGATGAAGGTTGCCAGACACGAAATACCAAGTTCTTGAAAACGATCAAGAGCTTAAGCCGAACATGAAGTGGCACCGGCAACTGCGTGAACGAGCGCTAAGACAATTCCCCTGCTACTTACAGTAATCGCGTAACATCAGAAATGCAATAAGAATTGAGGCTTGGGTGCAGGTTCGTGGCGACTGCACGGGAACACGTTCGCTTGCAAATTGAGCTGCAACGGAAACTACTTTCCAGACCATCCCAAGACACAATAATGAGAATAATTTGGGGCGGTCACGAAAATCCCTGCGTCCGTACATCATTTGCCGTCAAAAAAACAAACACCACCCGTTCTGAAATTCAGAGTGGGTGGTGTTGAGATCGCAATCAATTCAGGTCGTCGTTGAACTCAACGCGGTCTTAGTGGTTCCAGCCCGCGGATTCACCGGTCGGATAGACGTTGCAAACGATGTCGTTTTCGCTATCGCAGAAGTCCCGGGTGTCATTGAAGTGGCTGCCAGCCGCCAGACCCTTGTGCCCGGCAACGCCGTTGTAGCAGAAGGATTGATTCATGGCACCAATAGCTGAGCCAACGTCTTCCAACTCTTGATTAACTCCGAAGGCCACTTCCGAGAGACCAACGATCATCGATAAGACGGCAATCGTGGCAATCAAAACGAGTTCGGCAGAGACAATAAAGCCATTATCATCATTCCAAAACGTGCGGGTAATCTGCAACATGTGTGTGCTCCTGATCAATCTTGGTGTCGGTTGTAAGTCTGTTTGTGTCGGTGTTTTGCGTCGGTGGTCAACAGCGGCTGTTGTATAGAGTGTTAAGCACGCTGCGTGCCAAATGGTACAAGTTGTAAAGCCGACTCAACAATTTGATTAACCCATCACCGTAACTCCAGGCGAATTAGCACTTTGCGAGTTACAAGAAACTGTTTCCCGGGACCGTGGTATGAATCAAGATGTCGTCGAGTCACGTTGCCAAAGCACCACACAAACAAGTCTGAATGTCTGCATTCTGATCGTAATCGCCTGAGGTTTCAGTACTTTCGACACACAGCATCACGATGTTTCCGTCGTGGAGTTTTGGCAACGTCACACGGTCGCATCCTCGCACCATTTGAAATTGCCGCGGGAATGTCCGACCACCTCGCCATCTGCGTAAAGAAGTAGTAGTGTTGAGCCCTAAGAGGCGAATCATTGAAGATTGGACAGGAGATCTCGGTAAGAGTTCTGGCCGTCCTGGTGAACGGCTCCTGAAGTCTCGGCGAGTCCCCCTGCGTGGATATGGCCGCGAGAGAGTCAGCATCGCCAAGGACGAATCATGTCGGCAGCCGAACCTACGCCTCAGGAACCAAGAATCACTCATTCGCGTGATCGGGCCGCGATGCTCGTGATTGCCAGCTTGCTGGTGGGAAATCTCTGCTTTGTGGTGTTCACGGCTCGTGCTTTGTCGGTCACGCATGATGAATACTGGCACTTGCCAGTCGGGATCTTGAATCTGCGGACCTGGCGATTTGATTACGAGCCGTTGAATCCGCCGCTGACACGTCTTGTCGCTGCAGCGGCCACATCGATCGCCATGCCTGATAGCTATCGGGGCCCCGTCGAACTTTCGCAGGACCCGACCACGTATGGCTTGAAGTTTCTCCGCATGACAGGGGCTCGCCATCAGCACTATTACCTGTGGGGGCGAGTGGCCAATGCCTCGTTTTCGATGATCGCGGGGATCATCCTGGCCGTCTGGAGCTGGCAATGGTGGGGACGTAGTGCGGCCTGCATGACCACTTTATTGTGGTGCACTGAGCCCACTGTATTGGCCCATTCCAGCCTGGTGACACCCGATGCAGGACTGACCTGCCTGACGCTGGCCCTGTGGTATTCGCTGTGGTGCTATTTTCGGAAGCCTGGCCTGGCGGCCGCGGTCCTCTGCGGCAGCATCCTGGGACTGGCTCAGTTGACGAAGTACACGGCCGTCATTCTTGTGCCGCTGATCTGCGTCACCTGGCTGGCCTGGTTTGTGGTGCGCGGGAGACAGCAAATACCCAGAAGCCGAATCCAGCTCTGTGGTCATCTGGTTGTCATACTGTCACTCGGTCTATTCGTCCTGAATCTGGGATATGGGTGTGAAGGTGCGTTTTCGACGTTGAATCAGGTTCAGCCGCGAAGTGCCACCGTGACCAGATGGCTCAGTCGCTGGCCGGCCTTTGGACAACTTCCGCTCCCCTTTCCCAAATCGTATCTGATTGGTCTGGATGCTCAGAAGCATGTCATGGAATCACAACATCCTGTGTTCCTGGATGGCGCCTGGTCAGTGACGGGATTTCGCTTTTATTTCTTCTGGGCGTTGTTGTACAAACTGCCGCATGTGTGGCAGGCCGCCTGTCTCTGGGGATGCATTCGATGTTGCCTGCGTCAAAGCTCCTGGTCATTACGCGGCCAGATCTGTTTCATCGCGTTTCCCGCGGCGGTGTTGTTTGGCGTCGCAAGTTTGTCGGGGATGCAATTGGGAGTGCGTTACATCCTGCCGGTCTATCCCTTTCTCTGTTTGTTGGCGGGTTCGTGTCTTGCGTCCCCTGAAGGTTCGCCGATCAGCCAATGGCAACGACGGCTACTGATCGCTGTCGTGCTGTTGGCTTCGTGGTCCCTGAGATTCCACCCCGAGCATTTGGCCTACTTCAATGAATTGGGCGGGGGTCCTGAGGGTGGAGCAGCTCGTCTGCTCGACTCGAATCTGGACTGGGGACAGGATTTGCTCGAATTGAAAGCCTACGTCGAAAAGCACGCTGATCGGCGTTGGGCGATCGCTTACTTCGGTAGCGTGCCGCCAGGTGAGTTGGGTTTGCAATACGACCTTCCGCCAGCTCGGCAACCGCAACCCGGCTCGTACGCGGTCAGCGTCAACTATGTTCAAGGCCGACCGCACGTCGTATTTGATGAGCACGGCCAGGCTCAAGCCGTCGGCCTTGACGAGTACGGTTACCTGCGTGCGTTTCAGCCCACGAAACGCATCGGTGCTTCGATCATGGTGTATCAGATTCGCCCCTCCGACTTAATGCGCTGGCAGGCGCCGTAGCCGACTCTTCTAAGGTAGTCTGTGGGGAGCTTGGGTTTGGCGGAATCTGACTGATTTCGC
>JAQGHS010001028.1 GCA_028291605.1 Planctomycetaceae bacterium
GCCACGTCGCTAACAACCATCCGGCTTACGCCGGACGCTCGCCTGATCGAATTACACATCACACACGGCAATGGCATCTTTCAGCCCCTGCAGTGGCTCGCGCGTCGGAATGAATTCGTGGCCCACATATCCGGTGTAGCCCACATCCACCAGGGCCTGCATGATGGCGCCGTAGTGAATCTCCTGCTTGGCATCCAGCTCACAACGGCCTGGATTGCCCGCAGTGTGAATATGCCCCAGATACTCCTTGTGCTGCCGGATCCTGCGGATGACATCGCCATCCATAATCTGCACGTGATAAATATCAAACAACAATTTGAGTCGTGGCGAGCCGACCTGCTTGATAATGTCGATGCAGTATTCAGTGTGGTCTCCCTGATATCCGGGGTGCCCTTTCATGGGATGGGAATTATCCCGTGAGTTCAGCATCTCCAGGCACAGCGTGACCTTTTTTTCCTCGGCATATCCGATGATCTTCTTATAGCCTTCAACGCAGTTCTTCAGGCCGACATCATCGGGAATGCTTTCACGCATGCCAGTGAATGTGATGACGTTCGGGACGCCCGCAGCCGACGCGTCATCAATACGCTTCCGCAAGATTTCGAAGCAGTAGTCCCAATGAGCCGGGTTGTTCATCCCCTTCACGAAACCGTGGCTGCTGGAGATCGCACAGGTCAGCCCCATCTGCTTCAGCAGCGGCCAATACTTGGCTTCCACCAATTCGACACTCACACAGCCCAATTGCTTGGCGACCGCCGCGAGTTGCTCGACCGACCACGTTTCCCGGAAGCACCAGTAGCAAATCGATTGCTTGATGCGCCCCTTGAGCGCCGGAGTCTCTTGAGCCAATGAATTCGCAGCGAAGAGCCCAGTCGCGGCCGCAGCGGTCAATCGCAAGGTATCGCGACGAGTCATCGGGACATGGGTGGTATCCATCGTCAGTCAGTCCAAGAAGTGTGTCGGTAAGAGCGATACCCGATCTTAGCTTTCGTTGCCCTCCCCGGAAACATCGCAGGCCAGCATTCCCATAAGTCCCATTGGTCCCATAAGTCCCTTGAATTTCGAAGGGACTTATGGGACCAATGCAATCGAAATCGTCTGCCCCTACAAACGAAACCGCCCTGCGACAGTTTCCTATCGCAGGGCAGTATCAGATCTCCGTCACGACGCAGGGCCGATGGCCATCGCATCGATGTCAACATCAGCGATTATTTGTCGCGGATGTCGGTGTGGCAGCTATTGCAAGACTTGGCCGATTCCAGGAACAGGGCCTTACCGTCAGCGTCATTCTTCGCTTTGAGCGCAGCCGAGATCTTGGTCATCGAAACCTGCAGGTCCTTCGAGTACTTCTTCCACTTTTCAATGTCAGCCTTGTCCTTCACCTCGTGGGTGTCGGATTCGATGACAATGGAGAGAACCGCCAGGACGCTGGCGTCACGTGAGGCCGCAGCGTGATCTTCCGGAGCCTTGCGGAAGGCCTTCCGCAGCTTGCCATTGCGAGCACTGACTTCGGCCATCAAGCTGTCCATGTCAATCAGCTTGTCCCAGGCATGTTCGGCCTTGGCACCACCGGCTTTTCCGCCAGCGCCAGCCTTGACCCCGTCGAGGCCCTTCTTGGCGTCATCGAGCGAACCGGACTTGGCGATCGCAATCGCGGCGTCGCGGATGTCGGCAGCAGACTTCTTCCAGGACGAATCTTCGTCATGGTGGGCAATGCTCTGAGCCAACACGGCCAGGACCCCAGCGGCTTGCGGGACCCCCTTCTTCTTCGCCTTGGTGTAGCTGTCGTTATCCGCCAGCAACGCTTCGATGTCCTTGATCTTCGTTTCCGCTTCCGCAACCAGGTCGGCGACCGGGGTCACGGTTGAGAGCTTATCGGCTGCTTGTGCGGGCACGAGGCACGCACCGGCCAACATGGTCAACGCCAGCGGGAGCCACATTTTCTGCACCACGGGACACTCCTTAATTCGAACAGGACTGACAAGATGAAAGCCCGAAATCTTCCGCGGTAGAGCCCCTTAAATCAGGCTCCGGGCAGCAGTTTTTCGGACACGGTCGGTCGGTAACCAATTTGAAAAGTCGACTTCAGACTGATGCTGCGCGTTCCCAGGCAACCTCAGACAGGGCAGGCGGGGTTGTATTGAGACGCACGGCCCAAGTGCAGCTCCAAGTCAGGCAGGCCCGTTTCCACTCAACCATTGTCAGGATCGATCAGCTCCGGTGCCGCCCACTCCCAGACAATGGCTGGCTCTACTATATCTATATTGTGATTTGAGTGCGATTTGGTTGTCAACCCTGTGGCAACAGACCTTCAGGTCGGGCGGGGTCGGCCGACAAACACTCTCAGGGCAACTCGGATGATGTTTTCGCGAGCAGACACCAGGTCCTGATCGACCCGCAGGGTCTGCCACCACACCCCCAAAGCCACGTCATACACAATGCCACATCAATTTTGAGTTCTTCCCCGATTCAGTTTGACTGGGCATTCCAGTTCATACAACCATTCCAACACCACCGATCGGCATCCATCACCCTTCAAAAACCCTGGAAAACACCGCTTTTTCATAGTCAAGCGAATCAGTCATATATCCCCAGATAAATCAACGCACTCTTCCGGTAACTCGCAAGTATCCCAAATTATCTAAACTTTCCTTTCTTCCTAGTCGAAAAAGTATGCCAGGAACACTCAGTGGCATGCCGAGATCAGGTCAGTATCTCGTGTCTTGCCGGGGGATCGAACCACCGCCACGCGTGCTGCCGTGTGGGCTCGATCTCAGAAAGGAACCAGTTGTTTTTTTTTGAGGAGACGCGACGATGAAATGGTTCACATTGACTGCTGCTGCTTTCGTGCTGTGTATGATGAATACCGCTGCCGAAGCCAAGCAATGCGGGTGCTGTGCCCCCGCCCCGACGACCTGCTGCCAGCCATGCAAGGTCAAGTGCTGCAAAGCACCGAAGGTGAAGTGCTGCAAGAGCCGCTGCAACAGCGGCTGCAACAAGGGTTGTGGAAACAGCTGCGGCAATCGCTGCGGCAGCGGCTGTGGAAACAGCTGTGCTCCGTCCTGTGCGGCTCCCGCCGCTTGTGCTCCGAGCTGTGCCGCTCCGGCCGCTTGTGGTCCCGCTGCTGCTCCGAGCTGTGCCGCTCCCGCTGCTTGCGGTCCGGCTTGTGCTCCTTCTTGTGCCGCTCCGGCGACCTGCGGTTCGGGCTGCAACAGCGGTTGCAACTCGGGCTGTGGCAAGTCATGCTGCCACAAGCAGAAGTGCTGCAAGGCTCCCAAGTGCAAGAAGACCAAGTGCTGCAAGAGCAGCTGCAACCGTGGTTGCGGCAACAGCTGCGGCAACAGCTGCGGAAACAGCTGTGCTCCGACCTGTGCCGCTCCCGCGAGCTGCGCTGCTCCCGCGAGCTGTGCCGCTCCGGTCATGGCTCCCGCCGCTGCTCCCGCTCCGGCTCCCGCTGCCTAGTCTTGAGAGTTTGTCACCAGGATATGGCCACGGCAACCTGTGTTAGTTGAAGTGAGTCAGTGAAAATTGCAGGTGTTCATCGTTACGGCAGCACCGTCTGGATGGCTGGGAGCTTCTGGCTCCCAGCCATCGGACAGCGGCCCCGAGAAAACAAGCCTGGCCATCGCCTGGCAGACAACAGTTCAATAAAGACGTTAGTCTGAAGAACGCTCCGAACGACTTAACAACCCCGAACTGCATTCTCGAGATGCACGTAAGGGGTTTCGTCGTTCTTTGGGGGGTTGAACACCGTGTGAGTGTGGCAGCCAGCGATTACGTCCGTTCGGTCCGTTCGGTCCCTTTACCTTGGTTACCCAACGGGACGGAAAGGACCGAAGGAACAGGCAAAACCACTGCAATCGATAAACCCGGCACATGGCCGTTTCGGGCAAAACCTGGAAACCAAGCAATCCCCATTTGCCACCCCGCCATTCGTGACCTAGGTTTAACTCGCGAGCCAATTTTACTGGAGCGAGATTATGCTGGAAGCCGCCGTACCCGAATCAAGCAATTTCATTGACCGCCGACAATCGTCAGGTGCCCGCGCCGACGGATCCGAACGTCGACAGTTCATCAATGCGCGACAAGCCGGTCGTCCTGAGGTGCAGGAACTGGCCGAAGCGGTCGACCAATACAAACTGCGTCACCGCCGACGCTTTATCACCTTCGAAGAGCTGTTCGACGTGATGGCCTCGCTGGGCTACCACAAGTAGTTCTGAGAATTGAGCTGGCGCAGCAATACAAGCTCGATACGCAAGCGAGTGCATCTCCCCCTTTTGACTGAGGGAAATGCACTCGCTTGCGTATCGAGCTTGTACTAGTGTCGCGCGTCTTAATCTTCGTCGATAACGCGGACTCGCCGCCGATTGCGGTAATACGGTGGCCGCACGCGGGTATCCCGAGCGCCCCGTTCGTCCAAACCGCCGATGCGGCCTGAGCAGAGTCGGTGAATCAACAGGAGCACCAGTGCTCCCCCCACGGCGACAGCAAACCCGATCGGGGTGATCAAATCTCGGATCTGATCGCCACCCGCCCAGGCATAGAGTGCGGCGCCGATGAGCGCACCACCCAATCCCAAAATCAATGTCACCACCGCGCCGCCAGGATCGCGTCCGGGCAGAATGGCTTTGGCGAGTAAGCCGCTGACCATTCCGAAGCCGATCCAGGTCAGAGCTTCGTGGACATAATGATGAATCGTAATGGGGTCCATCTTGGAACTCCTGAAGTATCGCGGTTCGCTCCAGCTCAGCGCAACAAACACGGGCACGGCTAAGCCGCGCCCGAGTTGATTTTGTAGATGGTTCGTTGGTATCTCACGTAATCGCAACGAGTTCGATATGGTCCGCGAACAATTTCGCATTCCTTGCCAGCTGGAATTCTGGCCTAGGAAGCTCATTGACGAGACCCCCAGTTGTGACCAGACAGGCCGAAATGCGGCAGCTACTGGACCGGAGGACCAGGAGTCGGTGCCGGGGCGGCCTGATCGAGACCCTGCTGGCGTAGTTTGTACGCTTCAAGGGCTTCAACCTGGCGGCTGAGGCGGAACTCAGGCCCCATCGGGAAGTATTGGACGTCGTCGTTGAGATAGTAGGCTGAGGGGAGCGTTTGTCCCCCGACTGTGGTTTGACAGCCGACTGCCGTCATTCCTAACAATGCGCACCCGAGTAGTGCGAACCGCTTACTTTCAAACAACTTGTGGATAGCCATCTTAGCTCTCGCTGTGCTTCGAGATTCCGTACCTGCCAAGAACGCGGCCGTCAATTCCTGAATTTTCGGCTCAACCGTTCCTGCCTAACTCTCATTATCGACCGTCATAACTCGTTTCTTCGGTACAAACCGGCAAAGTCGGAATAATTCCTACAGAATGACAAAAGCCGGGATGTCTCAGTTCGAGACACCCCGGCCTTCAGAAGTCTTAATCACCTGTAATATCAAGGCTTATGTCGCCTTGAAGACGCGTTGTACCTCTTCCAAGGAGGTTTTGCCCTCGGCAACCAATCGCAGGGCATCCTGCTGCACGGTCAGCATCTTCTCTTTTTTGGCCTGCGTGCGGATGGCTGAAACGTCAGGTTTCGTCGCGATCAACGCCCGCATCTCATCGGTCATTTCCAGAAGTTCGAACATCGGGACTTGGCCGTAGTACCCCAAGTCGCCACATTTCTCGCAGGAATCGGGCTCGGGCTCGTCTTCTTCCACCTTCGGCTTACGATACAGCACCTTAAGGTCTTCCGGCAGTCCCACTTTTTTCAAGAACTGGGGATTCGGCCGATAGGCCTGCTTGCACTTGCTACACAACGTGCGGATCAGCTTCTGCATGATCAGCCCGTTGAGCCCCTTCGAAACGGCAACGGGATCGCCGATCCATTCCAAAAGCTGCACGACCGCCGCGGGCGGATCCTTGCCCGGCATTTCCGCAATCAACGCGGCTTTATACCCATCATCTTCATCTGGATTGAACAGCATCTTCGCAGTCTCAGCGTCCCGCACATCGGGGGTAATAACGATGTCGCCATCAATGCGATAGATACGTCCGAGAGTCTGCTCGAGACTGTCACCTTCATTGGCTTTAAAGGCCGTGACGTTGTCCAGTTTCCGACCCGATTCGCCAATCGTGAAGATCTGGTGCGTAAAACAGTCGACACCGCGGACGACGACAAATTTCAATGTCGTCACCCCAGAACCCGCGGGGCCCACAACCAGGAAGACACCCGGTATGGAGGCCAGCGCACGAATTTTCTGTTTGAACTCGTCCGTAAATCCCAGATCATTGGGAGTATCCAGTTTCACCTTGGTGTCGGTGCAACGCACGGTCAGCCGTTCGCCCCCTTCGGCCGCTTGGCTGATCACCTGCAATTCATACGGCTTTTCTTCGAATTCCGCCTTCAGCCCCCCCTGCTGAGGGACCTTGCGTTCCTTGATATCCAAGCCGGCCAGAAGTTTCATTACCTGCGTGATCGCCAGCCCTTCCTGTTTGGAAATGCGATCACCGGGAAATGCGACACCGTCAATAATAAACGTGACCTGCGACCGCTCGCCCTTGGGGTCGACACGAATCGAACCCGCCCGGCGGGACAGTCCGTTGGTCACCAACTCCTTGGCCAACATCAGCCCGGCACTGACCAGCCGAGCGTTCTCCTTCATGTTGGGCTGCACACCGTTCAGCGCACCCTGGAAAAGGACGAGATCCATTTCCTCATCATCGTCATCGTCGTCTTCTTCCTCGGCTTCTGCGCGTTTTCCCCACCCAAATACCACGGGAATACTCCTCCAAACACGAACGGTCAACAGAATGGAAATTAGGTCCTGACGAGCCCGGAACGCAGCGGAACGACGAGCGTCGAATCGATCATTTGATCTTAACCGCTATCTCTATTTTCGCAATCAGCACGCCCACGGAAAGGGCTCGCCGACCAGCAGACGCAATAGATCTTACGTCGCACGAAGAGAAAACCGGGGATTTGCAAGTCGAGAAGGCCACCGAAACTACGCCCCCCCTCGCGGCGGTGGTTCCAGCGTTTCTGCACTACATGTGGCGGGAAGGTGTCGGCAGTGCAGAGGCGCGGGAACCACTGGGACAAGCCCAGCCGCGGGGATAGCCGAGGTCAACGGCCTGCGGAAGTTTTTACGCCGAGTCGCTGCACAACTGACGAATGCCACGAGGCAAATAACTCATTTTGCTCATTCACTCCATTTTAACATCTCTGCCCATTGATTGCGTTCGGGATCTTTTGTTAGATTTATTGATCCCCTTGTCAATCTTCTTGAACGCAAATCACTCACCGACAGCCATTCGATTTCCCGGTCAAGGGAAGGGCTGCCGTTTGTCCCTGCCGCGCACGCAGGGTACCGATGGAATCCTTCTTTTCCCAAGACTGCCGGTCGGGACAGCGCTCGCTTGCCTCGCGACTTGCTCACAATCACCAACACCCACGAAAAGGCACTCACCATGTTTGTTACCAACTGGCTGTCCGGGCTGAATCTGCCATTGGGACTCCTCAACAATGCAGGTCGGCGTCAGCGTCGCAGCATGGGCGTGTCGCATTTCACGGCTCACGTTTCGGAACTGGAAGTGCGCCTGATGATGGCCGCTGATCTCCCAATTCCAATTCCAGCATCCAATCCCGTCGTAGCACTATCGACGATCTTCTGGAACGGCGAAGCGACCCCGCTCAATTCAGTCACAGGCCTGGAAGGGATTCCGTCTCCGGCAGCGGCCGGCGCGGCCAAGACCCTCACGCTCACGAATTTCTCACCCGAGACCATCTATCCGTTTCTCCGGACTTCGAATGACGGCAAAGATCCCAATGATTCGCAAAAGCGATTCTATGACCCCCAGGACCTGCAGCACAAAGAGTTTCGCCAGTATGTCGGCTACGCTATGGCCGATGGGTCGAAATACTTGGGCCTGCCTGCAGGTGCGACCATTACCTTTCAAATACCGCTGGTCCTGTGGGATGGAGACAACATCAGCCTGGTGACGGACGGGACATACCTGACCGCTTCTGGCGATGCGCCAGGTAGTAAAGTCTTCAACTACAATGATCAGGCCAAAATCACGGTCGCGGGGAGTGAACAGATCAGCGGCACCCAATGGGTGACAAATGGTGCGAATTACCCCAACGGTGAAACTCCGCTGGTCATGTTCTATTTCGATAACACCGATCCCAAAACAGTGCCCAACGATGCCCCGGCACAACTCGCGGAATTGACGTTCCGGGATCCCTACCTGAAGAAATTCATCGATGATCCCTTTCAGACATTCCCGCTCCTCAACTACGACCTCTCCTATGTGAATACTCTGGTGGCCCCCGGCGCCATGGAAGCGAGCAATGTTCCAATCACATCCGGATCGGTCCAATCTGGCAACCTTGAGTACCACTTACCGAACCAGGACTTCGGCTGGCACGGTTCCAGCGCGGACACGAAGTCGTTTAATCTCTTGATCAAACAATTCGTCAGCAATACGGGGAAGGCCGAGATCGGAAAGTATTTCGGCAAATTGGGCTGGCCGCAGTATTACAATCCTGTTTCCGACGATCTCATCATCCCTTCTGGCGCCAATCTGTTTGACAACAGCCCGCTCGTGGCCACAACGGCAACGCCTCCGGTAAACGTATCAAACTACGACAATAACCGCTGGCTCCTGTCGAGCGCCGGCGGCGGGGCAATCTCGGCCCCGGCGAGTGGAGCGGTTTTAACCGACGGCAACGCGACACAACTGCCACTCCTGTTCAATGATCAGAACCAGAGAGAGGAGTTTGTCAGCAACATCAATTCGATGGAGAAGAGCGGTCAGGTGATTAACCTCACGATCGCAACCTCTGACTCGAGCTACCAGGGTGTGTTGGGATCGTTCGTCAAGTATGACCCCTCTTCTTCGGTCAACAGCTACATCGTCGACTTTGGGGGATCGGGCTATAGTCAAAATACCAAGGCGATAGTTATAGATGGGGGCGGCAAGGGGGCGGAGGCCGACGTCCATGTAAGCCCCGAAGGTGTGATCACGAGTATCGGACTGAATCCGGCTCGTGCAGGTAGTGGCTACACGTCGCCGCCGACAATCAAATTCATCGACCCCGGCCACAAGGGCGCGGACGCAGTAGCCAGGGCGACCATTACAGGGGGCACGGTCACGGTACAACTCGCCGAGGGCCGCACCCTGCCCACCGGCGTCGGCATCTCATACGTCTTCCAGCGGACCGGCACTGATTATGCATCCACCGCCATCACGGACCTCTGGTATTCATGGTCGCAGTATTACGTCGACCAGTACCAGGATTTTACGCCAGAGTCGGCTCAAGGTACTCTCGTCAAAAAGGGTATCGACGGTGGCTCCCTTCTCGTGACGAACGAAATTACGCTGGAGGCCCTGCCCGCAGTTCCCCTGGCTGTGGGCATGACGGTGACCGCCGACAATGGGGTTCTCCCGGGGACCACGATTCTGAAGATCGAAGGGAACACGGTCTTTCTCAGCCAGGTCCTGACTTCCGATACGCCGCTGAGTCAGCAATACACATTCGGCAAGCCGCAGGCGCTGGTCATTGATCCGATATCGGCAAAGTATACGCATCCGTATACTCTCACATTTAGCGCCGCCGACGCGCCCAACGCCAAACTGTTCGCGGGATCCGTTTATGAAACGATGGCTGTCGAAGCCCTCCAGCTTCCGACTGCCGCGTATCTTCCCACCACGATGAATGTGGTGGACCATGTGATCAAGTTTTATGCGAACCTTCCGACCCATGACTCCCCCTGGGGTACGATTCTCGTCGGTGAAGTCCGCGACATTGTGAAGTCCATCCTGCGCGGGGTCTTTGATTACTATCAGGTCCCCGACCAGACTCTCTGGTATCCCGCCCCGAAAACACCTGCGGGCGGCCAGGAATTCAATGTCTTTAACCTGGATCCCTATGTGTGGTTCGTGCATCAGGTTGAGGGCTTGACGGGGTACGGTTTCTCCGTCGATGACGATGTGGCCAATCCGTCCGCAACAGGCCCCCGGGGCGATGACACAAACCACGAACCCAGCAATCTTCAAATTGGGTTCGCGGGGATCAAAGGGACTGGTAAGCAGAGTGATGCCACTCCCCTGGGCAATCAGAACGAATGGTTCCCGACCACCAAGTGGGGCAGTCTCGCAACCACGGCGACCATCGGAGTTTGGCAAGGCCAACCGGATGACCCCTACAACGGATATTCTTTCATCACCCTGACCGGTCCAGATCCCCTCAGGACGCTCAACCAGATCATCACGCCAGGACCGGGACAGATTGGAGCCTACATCTCCGCCCCAGGATTCATTGTCCCGGGGACGAACCTGATCTACTTCCCGGAAGGCGTGAATTCGGCGAAGATCATCCTGAGTCAGAAGGCGATCTCGACCAGCGCGTCCATCCCCGTGACGATTGATGCCTCGCAGTTCACACTCCCCAAGGTTACCCTCAAGAACCCGAGTTTCACAACGCCGATACAGTCCAGTACCCCCTACTTTGTGATCGACCCCAAGGGGGCGAACGTCGGTTGGGATTTCACTGGCACGGCGGGCATCGCCGGAAACGGCAGTATCTACACGAAAAACAACCCAGCACCGGTGGGAACTCAGGTTGGCTTCATCCAGAACACTGGAAGTATCAGCCAGTCAGTGTCGCTCGCACCCAACTTGGCATATGCGGTCAGTTTCCTGGTGGCGCAGCGACGGCTCGACAATGGCAGCATCAACGCACAGACGCTACGAGTGCGGATCGGCGATCAGGTGATCGGCGAATTCAAACCCACGCCGACCAGTGACGGTAAGTATGTTCTGTACACCAGCAGCGCGTTCACGGTCCAGAACGGTGGCCGGCAAAAGCTGGTCATTGAAGGGACAAATACAGAAGGGGGCGACAATACGGCCTTGATCGACCAGGTCATCGTCACCGGCGGGGCCCGTCTGCTGCCGCTTCGTCGAGCCGTTATCAGGAAACACCGTTGAGCACGGTTTCCCTTGAGATGAAAAGCGTTTTAGCCACAGAAAGACACGGAAGAAACACAGAATCAGAAGACGAATCCTCTCCTAATTTCTGTGTTTCTTCTGTGTCAATCTGTGGCTAAATGTATTTTGGATCCCACCAAGTCATCACGACCGACGAACGCTACTTAATGAGCCCATATCGTCGCAGGGTCGCGTTCAGAACTTCCTTTTCGCTCGCGGTCAACGGAGTCAGCGGTAAACGGACTTCGCCGGTATCGCGTCCCAGGACCTGCATGGCGGCCTTGATCGGAATCGGATTCGTGGCAATTCCCAACAAATCGCGGCACAACGGGAAGAGCTTGTAGTGCAACCGCTGGGCGTCTTCGAGATTCCCGGCATTGAACGCCTTGATCATCGCCATCACGTCGCGCGGAACGATATTCCCCACGACCGACACCACGCCGCTCCCACCCAGGGCCATCATCGGCAGCGTCAAACTGTCATCACCCGACAGCAACGTCAGGTTGGTCAACGCAATCACCTGCGAGGCCTGGTCCATCGAGCCGGTCGATTCCTTGATCGCGACGATCGACGGCAATTCCGCGATCCGGGCGATGGTTTCGGGTTCAATGTTCTTCGCCGTGCGGCCGGGAATGTTGTAGAGCACGACCGGCAAATCACATGCTTCCGTGACCGCCTTGAAGTGCTGAAAAAAGCCCTCTTGAGTCGGCTTGTTGTAATACGGACCGACCATCAAGGCACCGTCGGCACCGGCCTTCTGAGCGGCTTTGGTCAAGCGAACGGCTTCGACGGTGTTGTTCGAACCAGTACCAGCCATGACCTTGATCTTGCCGGCGGCTTGCTCGCACACGATCGAGACGATTCGTTCGTGTTCGTCATGTAGCGTCGTCGGGCTTTCGCCCGTAGTGCCCATGGGGCTGACGCAATCGGTCCCCATTTCCACATGCCAGTCGACCAGTTTACGCAGGGCGGCCTCATCCACGGCGCCGTTCTTGAACGGCGTTACCAGAGCGACGGTCAATCCTGCAAACTGCTGTCCCTTGCGACTCATTACAAAAACTCCCCGGTCGACCCAGCATTTTTTTCACGGTCAATGAAATGCGGTCAACGGTTCCACAAAAATTTGCGTCAGCCCGACGCAACAGATTAGAGATTTATTCTACGCGGTCCGTGGCCGACGCTGCC
>JAQGHS010001030.1 GCA_028291605.1 Planctomycetaceae bacterium
GTTTGATCTGCGCTACCGCTCGATTTCCCACGTTTAGGTCAAAAGCCGTTCATGTTGATTTTCCGTCAGTCAGGCCCGTTTCGTTTTCCGTTCGCCTCACAAATTGCCCGAGCTTTCTTCTCAGGGATGGCTCGCCGGAGCCGTTCGCGGCGCATGTCGGCGAGCCCTGAAGTGCTGGAAGTCCGGCAGGTCCTGTCGGCGGCGACCTTGTCCGCGACTCTGGTCAATGGTCTGCTGACCGTGAGCGATACCAGCCAATCGAGTACGAACAACTCGCTGACGGCGATGATGGTGGGTACGGATCTCGTCATCAGCGATGCCAACGAACAGTTCATTGTGGCACCGGCAGGGGGTGCGCTGAGCAACGGCGGTAAGACGCTGACGATACCGGCCAATCTGGTGACTGTTGGACTGACAATCGATGCCGGTGCGGGCAACGATCTGGTCGACATTGAATCGATTGATGCGGCCTTCAGCGCCAATCTGATCGTCGATGGTGAAAGCGGCACGGACACGGTCACGTTCCAATCCGCTGCGGTCAACGTCGGTGGGGGGAGTGTCAACGTCGCCGCAGAGTTCATCAATGTCAACACGCCGTTGACGGCGGGCGGCGCAGTGAATCTCTCGAGCACAGGTGATGATACGCCGCTGACGATTTCGGCTGGGATTACCGCCGGCGCGAACAGCACGTTTTCTGCCGACAAAATGAGCATCGGCAGCACGGTCACAGTGAGCTCGCATACCCTGACGTTGCAGCCGGGCGCGGTCAATGGCTACACCGACGCGATTAATATTGGATCGACCTCCGATTTGACCGTGAACACCCTGGAACTGTCCAATGCTGAGTTGAACCGCATTACGGCGCAGCTGATCGTCATCGGCAAGATCGATGCGGCGGAACCCATCACGATCAGTGCGGCCATCGAGCATGCCGGCGACAGCAGTTTTGCAATCTTCACCAAGCAACAGATCGTATTCCTGCCGGGATCAGGGTGGGCCACACACAACGGCCACATCGAATTCACGGCCAATCCCCAGGGGACGTTTGGCGGCGCGTACGCAGGTGTTGATCTCAACGATGCGACCATCAGTTCGTCGGGGCAAGGCAATATCACGTTGATCGGCAGTGGCGGAAATCAGGGACCGCACAACATTGGTATCTTCGCCCACAATGGTTCGGTCATTCAGTCGACCGGTACCGGCAAGATCACCCTCTACGGAGTGGGCGGCAACGGCAGTTCCTGGAATCGCGGTGTGGAGATCAGCGATGCGGGAACGAGCATCACATCAGTGGCCGGCGCCATTCAGATCACGGGAAAGGGTGGTGCGGGCACCGGAGACCAGAACTTCGGCGTCTGGGTCTGCAATACTGCGGTGATTTCAGCCACAGGCAGCGCTAGTGTCACGATCGACGGGACAGGAGGCAGCGGAGCCAATGACAATAACGGCATCGTATTCAATGCCTACGGTTCCGGTGGCGGAATGGATTTGACCGTAGAGAATGGCGATCTGACACTCATCGGCCACGGCTCGACGACGGCCACTGGTTCCGGAAATCGAGGGATCGCGATTTACGATGCAGCTCGCATCCGATCGACGGGCATCGGTAAGGTGACGCTCGACGGCACCGGTGGTACTGGGGCCAGTGACGGCCGCGGAGTAGAGATGGCCTATGGTGCGTTGCTGACCTCAGTTGCCGGCGACGTCCAGATCACGGGAACGGGAGGATCGAGTGCTTCGGGATTCGGAGTGTTCATCACGTTGGGCGCATCTGTCACCGTCTCGGGAGCGTCCAATGTGACGATCGAGGGGACCGCAGCAGATGGCAGCGACGCTGATGGCGTCTATATCAACTACGCGGCGCGGGTCTGGTCCGGTAACGGAGATATTACGATAACGGGCCAGGGTGGCGATTTCCCCGAGGCATTCGCGAACCGCGGGATCGCCATTTCCTCTGGAGCCATCGTTCAAGCGTTCGGAACGGGCAAAATCACGATCGACGGCACGGCTGGTTCGGGAGCATTTAACGAGCGCGGGGTCGAGATTGCCGATGCCGACACGAGGATCACGTCCAACTCCGGGGAGATCTCGATCACCGGCCAGGGCGGGGCGGGGACAGCCATTGCCGACACGAATAATGCCGGCGTCGAGATTCGTGACAATGCGGTCGTCGAGTCTACGGCGATCACCGGGCAGGCGGGGACCATCTTGATTGACGGAACCGGGGGCGCGGGCTCCGGTTTGGATTATGGCGTCTCGCTGAGTGGTGGTAGTCGCGTCTCTTCGCAAGTCGGCGATATTCAGATCACTGGCCACGGCGGCGCGAGCACGGGTGATCGGAATATTGGCGTCTGGATCACCACCGGATCGACTGTTACTGCTGCGGGTGCTGGTCACGTCTTGATCGATGGCACTGGCGGCAGTGGCGTTAACGAGAACAACGGGATTGTGATCAATGCGTATGGTTTCGGTGGCGCGACGTTACTGGCCGTCCAGAACGGTGACCTGACACTGACCGGCCACGGATCGACGACCGCCACGGGCTCCGCCAGTCGCGGGATCGGGATCTATGATGCAGCGGTGATTCAATCGACAGGGATCGGCAAGGTGACGCTCAATGGAACCGGTGGTACCGGCACCGATAGTGCTCGAGGTGTAGAGTTCGCCTACGGCCCGCGCGTGACATCGGCCACCGGTGACATCCAGATTACCGGCCAGGGTGGGGCCAACGCGTCTGGGTATGGTGTCTGGGTGACCTACGGATCGATCCTCGAATCCACCGGAACAGCCAGGATCACGATCAATGGGACCGCGGGGCTGGCCAATGATGCCATTGGCGTGGAAGTGAACCTGGAAGCTCACATCTCGTCGGTCGATGGAGACGTCACGATTCACGGTCACGGTGCCGACTTTCTGGCTGGCGGCGCGAATCACGGTTTAGTGGTCACGAGTGGAGCAGTGATTTCCTCAACGGGCACGGCCAAGATCACGCTCGACGGAACCGGGGGCGCAGGACTTGGCAGCAGTCGCGGGGTCGAGATGGCGGATGCCGGAACGAAAATCACTTCGCTGCACGGGGATATTTCGATTACGGGCCAGGGAGGTGCGTCGGATTCAGGTAGTGACAATCAGGGCGTATTGATTCGCGATGGCGTTGTCATCGAGTCGACCGCGACGACTGGTATCGCAGCCGCGATCTCGATCGATGGAACGGGTGGCGACGGCGTCGGGCGTCTGATGGGCATCGCACTCAACAACTCCAGAATCACCTCCGCGGGTACTGGAAACATCACGCTAGTTGGCCACGCCGGAGACGGGGACGGCGCTAACATTGGAATTTTTGCCGTTTCTGGAGCGGTCATCGAATCGACCGGAACCGGACAAATCTCGTTGACCGGCGTCGGTGGTGCCGGCACTGCGGAAAATCGCGGAATTCAGATTAATGATGCGAGCATCACTTCGACCTCTGGCGACATACGGCTCACCGGACAGGGTGGACAGGGTACGCAATTCTGGAACATCGGAGTCTGGTTGGTGCTGGGAGCGAACGTGTCCGCTTCGGGTGATGCACGGATCTTCATTGACGGCACCGCGGGCAGCGGGACGGACGATAACAACGGCGTGCTGTTCAATGGCTTTGGCTACGGTGGTGCGACAAAGGTCAGCTCGGAAAACGGTGATATCGAGATCACCGGCCAGGGATCAACCACGGGGACAGGTGCCGGCAATCGCGGGATTTGCCTCTTGGAAACTGGCACGATCCAGTCCACCGGCACCGGCAAGATTACGCTCGATGGTACCGGGGGGACCGGCACAATCGGGGCGAGAGGCTTGGAATTGGCATATGACGCTGTAGTGACCTCTGTCACCGGCGACATTCAGATTACCGGTCAGGGAGGAACCACGACGTCTGGATACGGTGCTATGATCTCCGTGCGATCCACCGTCGAATCGACTGGAACCGCCAAGATCACGATCGAGGGAATTGCGGGACTGGCCAATGATGCCATTGGTGTGGTGGTGAGTTCAGACGCCCACGTTTCTGCGGTCGACGGAGATGTGACGATTCATGGTCAAGGTGCCGACTTCCTGACCGGGTCTGGAAATCACGGTTTGGTAGTCGACAGTCGCGCGGTGATTGCCTCGACCGGTGCGGCCAGGATCACTCTGGAAGGCACGGCAGGTTTGGGAACGGACGGCAATCGCGGGATCGAGTTGGCGGATGCTGGCACGAAAATCACGTCTCAGCACGGCGACATTTCTATCACGGGCCACGGCGGTGACAATTCATCCGGTCCAGGCACGTATAATGTCGGCGTCTGGATGCGCGATGGTGTCGTCGTGCAATCGACGGCGACGACCGGGACCGCAGCGAAGATCTCGATCGATGGCACCGCGGGAGCTGGCTTAAGTTCAGAAATTGGCGTGTTGCTGAGCAGTGATATTCGGGTCTCGTCGCTCGCGGGCGATGTGTCGATTACCGGCCAGGGAGGCGCTGGGACGGGTGATCAGAATCTCGGTGTCTGGAGCACAGGGGGATCGACGGTCACCGCGGCAGGCAATGCCCGGATCACCATCGACGGTACCGGCGGAACGGGCGTTAGCCAAAATGGTGGAGTCCTGTTCAATGCCCTCGGTACCACTGGCGCGACGCGCGTTAAGGCAGAGAACGGTGACATCACGATCACCGGGCATGGTTCGACCACGGGCACGGGATCGGGGAATCGCGGAATCGGGATCTGGGAAGGGGCCGTCATTCAATCGACCGGTACTGCCAAGATCAGTCTCAATGGGACAGGAGGCACCGGCTCCGATTCCGCGGATGGCGTCGGCATGAATGGTAACGGAACCAAGATCACCTCGGTCAGCGGAGATATCCGGATCACCGGGCAGGGTGGCACGTCAACTAATGCCTATGGTTTGGAGTTGGTCACGAGCGCGATCATTGAATCGACCGGCTCGGCGCGCATCACAATCAAGGGCACAGGGGGCACTGGGCAACAGGGCATCGGCGTCGCGACCGGGTACGATCCGCGGATCTCGTCAGTCGACGGAGATATTACGATCATCGGCCAGGGTGGCGACGCTCTGGCGGGGGACCAAGCCCGCGGGATTGGTCTGTTTTCGGGGGTGCATGTCGAGTCCACTGGTTTGGCCAAGATTTCTCTCGAAGGAACTGGCGGATCTGGGACGAGTAGTTCTCGCGGCATTGAGATTGCTGACGGCGGTACCGAAGTCTCCTCTGCCAACGGCGACATTCAGATCATAGGCCAAGGCGGGGACAATACCTATGGGTTTGGCATCTGGGTACGGAGTGGGGCCCTCATTCAGTCGACAAATACCGCCAAGATCACCCTGGATGGGACAGGGGGCGCGAGCGGCAGCAACGACCACGGCGTCTTCTTCGGCGGATATGGCTCTGGGGGAGGCACGCTGACTTCGGTCAACGGGGATATCAGCATCATTGGTCACGCGGGCGGGACCGCAGCGGACCCTTACAATTCCGGTGTGGGTTTCTTCGAAGCCTCGGTCATTGAATCCACGGGAACCGCCCGCATTACAATCGATGGAACTGGGGGGAATGGATTCGATAATGGCCGTGGAGCAGAGATTACCGATAGTGGCACCAGGGTGTCCTCAAAGATCGGCGATATCTCGATCACCGGCCACGGCGGTACAACCTCGAACACCTCGGATGCCACCTCAAATGTGGGTATCTGGATTCGCAATAGTGCGGTCGTGCAGTCCACCGCGACTGACGGGACCGGGGCCAAGATCACGATCAACGGCACAGCGGGAGCCGGCTTCGGCTCGGATGTCGGAGTGTGGATGACCAATGGCGGCCAGGTCTCTTCCACAGTTGGTGATATCCAAGTGACGGGCCACGGTGCATCAGGATCCGGAATCTTCAATCATGGCATCGAGCTGGTCAGCGGAAGAATCGTTTCGAACGGCGCAGCGAAAATTACCGTGAATGGGACCGCAGGAGCCAGCGACGGAAGATCGTTGGGAGTTTATGTGGATGGGGCGAATGCTGCCATTCAATCGGTGAACGGTGACATCCAAATTGTCGGTCAGGGTGGAACGGGCGGTAATTCCAATATCGGCGTCGGAGTCCAGGGCGGGGGCCTCATCGAGTCGACTGGCTCCGCGAAAATCAGCATCTCCGGAACAGGTGGTGACGGTACGGACTCCAATCATGGCGTTCGGATTTTCGGTTCGGATGCGTTCATTCGGACAGTGGTCGGTGATATCCAGATTACCGGCGTCGGTGGAGCGGGAACGGCAACTTTTAATTCAGGCGTCGATCTGCAAGAGGGTGGTTCCATTATTTCGACCGGGACCGCCAGGATTAATGTGACGGGCACCGGTGGTACAGGAGTCTTCGGACCAGCGACGGGTGCCGGACAAGTCGGCGTGTGGGTTCTCAATTCGAATTCCAGGATCACATCCCAAGACGGCGACATTCAAATCAATGGGACCGGTGGTGGCGATCCCGGAACCAGCGGTAATCATGGTGTCATGCTACAGGCCGGCGTGATTGAGACGAGCGGGACAGCCAACGTGGTGATCACGGGCGCCGCGGGAGTGGGTTCCACCAGCTTCGGTATCCAAGTACAAAGTGATGCCGCCACAGTTGGAGTCAACACGTCGGCAGGCACGGGCAACATCACCTTGATCAGTGACGGAATCAACATCGACACCGTCTCGCAGCCTGGTGCGATTCGTGCTGGAACGAACACGATCACGATTCACCCGCTGACCAATAACACCGCGATTAATCTGGGGGGTGTCGATGCAAGTGGCGTTCTGGGTTTGACCGATGCGGAACTTGATCGCGTTTTTGCCGGTGCTCTGATTGTCGGCGACAATTCGAGCGGCACGATCACGGCCAGTGCGGATATCACTCGTCCCAACGCCACGGATCTGCTGCTTGTCAGTGGCGGTAATGTGGTGATCGCCGGAGGCCAGCTGGATACGGACGGCGGATCGCTGTTGCTGGACTCTGGTGCGACGCCCGATGTTGTGAATCCGCTCCATGCGGGAGTCGATGTCGCCGCGACCACGACCACGCTGGACGGGGACCTGTTGATTGCCATCAATGGCTCGCTGGTCGATACCGGTTACACGCAGCTCAATGTTATCGGCGGAGCCAATCTGAACGGGGTCAAGTTACAACTCTCCGGCAGCTACATCCCGCAGCTCAACGATAACTTCATCATCGTCAACAATGACGGAGTTGAGGCTATTGCCGGTCAATTCAACGGACTGGATGAAGGGACGATCTTCAACTTCAATGGTCGCAGCCTGCAGATCACCTATCACGGCGGCAGTGATGGAAATGACGTGGTATTAGAGACTGTGAATCTCGCCCCAGTGGCCGCAGACGACTCGATTACGACCGCTGAGGACACACCGGTGAGCAACACGCTGCACGCGGCCGACGTCGATTCGCCGACTCTCACCTACAGTATTGTGGTGAATCCCACGCATGGGGCGGTCAACATCACGAACACAGCGACTGGTGCCTACACCTACACGCCCGACGCGGACTACAACGGCACCGACAGCTTCCAGTTCCAGGTCAATGACGGGCACCTCAACAGCAACATGGCGACCGTCTCCATCACGATTGATGCCGTCAATGATGCGCCGCAGCTCAACTTGAACGGCGGCGCGGTGACGTTCAGCGGGAAGGCCGCGAAGAAAGAGGGGCCGACGACAATCGTCCCGAACATCACGGTTGTCGACGTAGATCAGCCTGCCACATCGGGTCTCGGCGGTGGGACGCTGACCATTAGCATTGATGCCTCAGCGAAAACCACCAAAAACAAGGTCAAGCTGCACGATACGATCGGCGGGGTATCCAATGCTTCGGCGCTGGGTACGACCACCGGCGCGTTGGTCAGCAACGGGAAGTTGGTTTTGACCATTCAACTCAACGCCAGCACTTCGACCAACGACATTCAGGCGTTCTTGCGCGGGATCACCTTCTCGACCAAAGGCCCCGGGTTGAAGCTGACTCCGCGAGCATTCCACGCACAGCTCACCGATGCCGCTGGGGCTGCGAGCAATCTGCTCGTGCAGACGGTGAATGTCACGAAGTAGTTGTGACGGGAGGACGAGGCTCCCGCCCCGCGTCCTCGGTGAGCCCCGTGCCGTGAGGCCGGGGGTAGGGTAGTGACTTCCAGTTCAAATCCAGTATTGAGTGAAGTCGATCGATCATCAGAGTCGCAACTCTACCCCCGGCCTCACGGCACGGGGCTCACCTAAGTTCGGGGTAATCCCAGCGGTTGCGGCGAATTCGTTGCTGTCTGTTGTGCCACGCCAATCTGCGACGATGGGACGGCCGGGGCGGCCATCCTGCAAACGCTTCGGCGACGCCGCATTTACCCGGATTTGGAAGCGTGTCCGGTAATCGCCCGCATTCTGGCGAATGCGGCTACAACAATCGCCCGCATCTTCGGCATTGCAATTGCTCTTACCAACCGGCACCGCAAACTACTCAGGGCCTCAGAGCGTCAATATGACCTCATGGGAGGGAACGACAATGATTGTCAAGCACCGCATCATCCGCTTCGACGACGGCTTACCTGATCTTTCGGATGCTGCTGTCGAAAACTGCCGAGCTTCAGTGAAAAATCGGTATCCCCAGGCCAGGTGGATCAGTGGTGACGAGTTTGGGCGAATCGTCGCGGGCTCGTTACTGTTGAGCTTGCGATTCAGCCTGATCGATCCGCTGGCCGAGGACATGGCCTGGCGGGATGCGTCACTGCGGCTCGGCGACAAAATCGCTGAACGACGGCAGATGCCGTCGGGACAATAGGAGGCATATGCCCCCATCCTTCGCCAGCAATTGAAATCGATTGCGGCGCGCATGGCTGCTCGCCCGTCTGTCGCGCTGGTCGCTCGCGTTGCAACGTTGCTCGAAAACGTGGAACCGCCACTGGAAGGTTACCAGGCTAAAGGAATCTGTCCGACAGTCTTCACAACGCCTACCGTGAGAAACCTCCCACTCCAACCATTGTTCCTTGATGACATGCTCCACCAGACAGCGAACAGTGTTGGGGACGAGGCAGACCGAGGGGGGGCGTGACGAATGGAGTCTCCCGACTTTGAGAGGAACACGCCGCCGGATATGGACGACGCAGAGAAAAACGCTGAGAACAACATGGAGAGAACCGAATATCTTTGCGATCTCACCAACCCGAATAATCTTCCGATGGATTATATCACGGCGACGAGATTCGACCCGTTGAACTTGCCGCGGGCAGTCGAGTCTTATCGTCTGATTATCGCCCGGCGCGGCGTGGCAAGAACGTATCAGGAAAGGATGGAGCTCCAAGCCGTCGCGCAGGCCATGCGCACTGCGTGGAAGATCTGGAACGGCCGCGATGAATTGCACGAGTTGGCATTCGGCGGCGTCTCGGACGAGTCGTCTGACAGTGATACGCTGCCGGGGTAAACCCCGTTATTTCAGCTGTGGCTCGCCGGGCACGACTCCCGCCTGGTGCGTTTTGACGGCTTGCTGGATTTCGGCCAGCACATCGGGATGGTTGGCGGCCACGTTCCGTTTCTCGGACGGGTCGCGTCCCAGATGGTACAGCAACGGTGGTTCGTGAACCTCCGCCTGCTGTGGTCCGTAGCCGCTTTGCGTTTTGAAGTGGGCTTTCCACTCGCCAATCCGGCAGGCAAACAGTTGATCGCCACGATAGTAGAAGAATGGTCGTGGCGCTAATGGCCGGCCCTCAAACAGCAATAGGGCGAGGTCGCTGCCATCAATCGTCACGCCTTCGGGTGGGGTCGCTCCAGCGAGAGCCAACGCCGTCGGAAACAAGTCCAGCGTACCAGCCAGTTGACTGGTCACGCTCGGTCGAATTCGCCCGGGCATCCACGCGATGCCGGGGACGCGCATACCACCTTCCCAGGTACTCCCCTTGCCGTCACGCAACAGTCCGGCGCTGCCACCCTGGTCGCCCATGATGAGCCACGGGCCGTTGTCGCTGCTGAAGACGACGAGTGTCCGTTCGGCGATCCCTTCGGTCCGCAACGTGTCGAGCACCTGTCCGACGCTCCAATCCAGCTCTTCGACCGCATCACCGAAGATGCCGGCGCGACTTTTCCCTTTGAACTCGGGCGAGGCAAACAACGGCACATGCGGAAACGTGTGAGCGAGGTACAGGAAGAATGGAGCGGCTTTCTGCTCACGGATGAACGTCACCGCCTCGTCAGTGTAGCGCTTCGTGAGTGTCGTTTGATCGACAGGCTGTTCGATCGTTTTGCCGTCACGGATCAGCGGCACGTTCCAGCCGTCGTGTGGAGGATTGGGTGAACCAGACGAGCCACCCGG